>CACXXY010000033.1 GCA_902771655.1 uncultured Bacteroidota bacterium
CCTGTCGGGCTATGAGTTAGCACAGCTCCACAACGAGCTGGGCCGCTATATCGGAATGCAGGTTAATGAGTTCATGGCCGATTTTGCCGAAGAGGTAGAGCTGATTGCCTCGCACGGACATACCGTTTTTCACCGGCCCGACTTAGGCATGACCCTGCAAATTGGCAGTGGAGCGGACATTGCCGCCATTTGTGGAAAGCCTGTCGTCTGCGACTTCCGCACCACAGATGTGGCACTGGGCGGACAAGGCGCTCCCTTGGTGCCCATCGGCGATGAGTTACTATACGGACAATACGATATTTGCCTGAATTTGGGAGGCATCAGCAATCTGTCATATCGGCATAATGGCAAACGTAAAGCCTACGACATTTCGCCCTGCAATATCGTGCTTAACCAGCTGGCACGGCAAATGGGCAAAGCCTACGATGCCGACGGTGAAATTGCCCGAAGCGGAAACATTGACGCTATCCTTTTGGAGCAAATCAACCAGCTGGATTACTACAAACAACCAGGATCCAAATCTTTAGGGAGAGAGTGGATTGACAGCCAGTTCTTTCCTTTGCTAAGGCGATGCCAGTTGAGCATCCCTGACCAGATGCGGACCGTTTGTGAACATATCGCCGAACAAATAGCGAATGCTTGCAACTCCACAGGCGGAAAAAATCTGCTCATCACCGGTGGCGGGGCACACAACACTTTCCTCATCGACCTCATCCGTCAGAAATTCGACGGGCAGGTTATCATTCCCGACAACAAAACCATCGACTTCAAGGAGGCCATTATCTTCGCCTTTTTAGGCTTCCTCCGTGCCAACGGCTTGCCCAACTGCCTCGCCTCAGTCACTGGGGCGCAGAGGGATTCGTGCGGCGGCGCATTGTACAATATAAGCGACTGCGTCCCACTGCCAGACGATGTAAGCGACTGCGTCCCGCAGTCAGACAATGTAAGCGACTGCGTCCCGCAGTCGCAAGACAAGAAGCAAGACAACTACATATACCCATACTTTGACATACAGGATGTGGAACATCTGCATCGAGCATCCAAATTACCCCACTGGCATCAAGATAACAAATACGTTTTTATCACCTTCAGACTATTTGACTCCATTCCTCAAAAAAAAATAAAGGAATTAAGAGAAGAAAAAGAGTATTGGATGAAATTGCATCCAATACCTTGGAATGAAGAAGAACGAAAAGAATACATTAAACGCTTTGCCTCCAAAATTGACAAATGGTTGGATAATGGGTATGGCAAATGCTTTCTAAAACGACCAGAAAATCGAAAAATAGTCGAAGACGCATTATTCTTCTATAATGGGACTAAATATCACCTGAAAGCATTTGTAGTTATGCCCAATCACGTGCATATACTATTACAGTTATTTGAGAATCAAGAAATGGAAACATTCGTGAAATCCATAAAAGGCTACACAGCAAAAAAAATCAATCAAACTGAACATCGAACAGGCAAAGTGTGGCAAACTGAATCTTACGACCATCTCGTTAGGAATGAAGACAACTATAAGCACATTTTAAAATATATCCAAGCTAATAATAAAGACTTAGCATGGATTGAGGACGATTATCTTCCATAAACAACATCCCATCTGCGAGGACGCAGATGGATACGATGCAAGCAGCCGCGTCCCGCAGTCAAACAATGTAAGCGACTGCGTCCCGCAGTCGCAAGACCCCAAAGGTCACATCCCACTAACACAAGAAACAAAAAAAATGATCCCCAAAAAAATAAAACACACATACACAAGATATAAAGCTAATCACAACAACATCCCATCTGCGAGGACGCAGATGGATACGATGCAAGCAGCCGCGTCCCGCCGCCAAACAATGTAAGCGACTGCGTCCCGCAGTCGCAAGACCCCAAAGGTCACATCCCACTAACACAAGAAAATAAAAAAACATGATCACACAAAAACACCCCTCCCTGAAACCCTATAACACCTTCCACATCGACTGCAGATGCAAGAAATTGCTAATTGTGGAGGATGAAAGTGATTTTGAAGAATTATTCAGCAAAAGAGTCTTTTGCCAACCATTTCTGATTATTGGAGAAGGCAGCAACATGCTTTTTACCAAGGATTTTGAAGGCACCGTCATCAAGCTGGCCACCAAAGGCATGGAAATCATCAATGAAGACGACGATTGCGTGTACATCAGGGTTGCCGGAGGAGAAAATTGGTCGGATTTTGTTCGTTTCACCATCGAAAACAAATTTTACGGTGCGGAAAACCTCATCGGCATTCCCGGACTGGTAGGAAGTTGCCCTGTACAAAACATCGGTGCCTACGGCAGTGAGGTCAAAGACATTATCTACCAAGTGGAAGGGTTTTATCTTCCTGATGGTGAACCCTTTGTTTTTTATAATGAAGAATGTGAATTTGCTTATCGCGACTCCATCTTTAAAAAAGAACTCAAAGACCGTTGTCTTATCACTGAAGTGGTATTCAAATTAAGCAAGGAAGAACATTACAATCTGATTTACAAGCAGTTAAAAGAAACAATCGAACAAACTGGCAACACTGTCACTCTTGAATTGGTGGCCAAGACAGTACAGAAAATCCGCAACAGCAAGCTGCCAGACATCACCAAGGTAGGTTGTGCCGGCAGTTTTTTCAAAAATCCCGTGGTCAGTGAAGCGAAATTTGCGGAACTTTCTGCCAAATTTGACAATTTGGTTCACTACCCTGCCCCTGGCGGTGTCAAATTAGCAGCAGGTCAGTTGATAGAAAACTGTGGTTGGAAAGAGATCAGAAAAGGCGATGTCAGCGTCTATCCGACACAAGCCTTAGTCATCGTCAATTGGGGAAATGCCAAGGGAAAAGAGGTGGTTGACTACTATCAGCAAATCATCAAATCGATACAAGAGAAATACGGAATCACCATAGAACCGGAGGTAAGAATTGTGAGCTGAAAAATATTTTCAACAGAATGATGTTTGTATTAAAAAAATTTGTATTTTTGCAAACTCAAATTCAGAGAGAACAAAATAGAAAATTTTAGAGTTATGGCAAAGAAAAATAAAGAAGCTAGACAACAGGTCATCTTAGAGTGCACCGAACAGAAAGCCAGTGGCGTTCCGGGTATGTCAAGATACATCACCACTAAAAACAGAAAAAATACTACAGAAAGATTGGAATTGAAAAAATACAATCCCTATCTGAAACGTGTAACCGTTCACAAAGAAGTTAAATAATAAAAAATCTATAGAAAATGGCAAAGAAGGTTGTTGCAACATTGAAAAGAGAAGGTGGCGTAGCCTATACCCGCGTGGTAAAAATGGAACGCTCACCAAAAACTGGAGCCTACACTTTCAAGGAAGCTGTAGTTGAATCCACCAACGTAAAAGACTTTTTGGCTAAAAAGTAATATTTTGTTTTCATGGTTAAAAGGCTGGAAGATCCCCTCTTCTGGCCTTTTGTTTTTTTAAACGTGTGTAATACGGAAATCCCACGTAACTTTCCTTCGCGCTTTTTTCGGACGCACACAGTGTCCTTACAATAAAATTCACACGTCTGTTTGTAATTCGGGAATTTTACGTAACTTTGCAAAAATTTATGTTATGGGCTTTTTTTCATTTTTTTCCAAGGAGAAGAAAGAAGAATTAAACAAAGGACTTGAGAAGTCCAAAGAGAGTTTCTTCGCGAAGTTAGCAAAAACCGTGGTCGGCAAATCCAAGGTCGATGACGATGTGCTCGACAATCTGGAAGAGATTCTGGTAACCTCTGACGTGGGTGTGGAAACAACCTTGAAGATTATTGACCGCATCGAAAAACGCGTCTCAAAAGACAAATACATCGGTACCAGCCAGTTGAACACCATTTTACGGGAAGAAATCGCCGGACTACTTTTGGAGAATGACATGGAAGGAAAACAGGATTTCACACTTCCCGAAGACAAAAAGCCCTATATCATCTTGGTGGTCGGTGTCAATGGTGTGGGCAAAACCACCACCATCGGCAAATTGGCCTATCAGTTCAAGAAAAAAGGATATTCGGTTATGTTGGGAGCCGCCGACACCTTCCGTGCCGCCGCCATCGAGCAGCTGGAAGTGTGGGCTGAACGTGCCAATGTTCCCATTGTGACACAAAAAATGGGTGCCGACCCCGCCGCCGTCGCCTACGACACCGTAGCTTCCGCCCTCTCGAAAGGCTCTGATGTGGTGCTTATCGACACCGCAGGACGTCTGCACAATAAAATCAACCTGATGCACGAGCTGACCAAAATCAAAAATGTCATCCGAAAACTCGTGCCAGACGCACCACACGAAATTCTGCTGGTATTGGATGGCTCCACAGGACAAAACGCCATCGAGCAAGCCCGACAATTCACCGCAGCCACCGATGTAAACGCATTGGCTATCACTAAATTGGATGGAACCGCCAAAGGTGGCGTGGTCATCGGCATCTCCGATCAGTTCCAAATCCCAGTGAAATATATTGGCGTGGGCGAGAAAATAGAACAACTACAGGTCTTCAACCGCCTCGAATTTGTCGATTCACTGTTCCCCGAACAATAATAAGTCCGCATGAACATCACCATTGACAAGGATTCTGGCTTCTGTTTCGGGGTTATCAACGCAATCCGAACGGCAGAGGAATATCTGTCCCAACACCAGCATCTGTATTGTCTCGGTGATATTGTCCACAACAACGAGGAAGTCAAACGCCTATCAGACAAAGGTTTAGAAGTCGTTTCCAACGAACAGTTCGCCCAATTGCACGACACCACAGTGCTGATTCGTGCTCACGGAGAGCCACCAGAGACCTATCACTTAGCCCAACAAAACAATATCAAGCTGATTGACGCCACCTGTCCGGTAGTGCTTCACTTGCAGCAAAATATCAAGAAAAAATACGAAAGCAGCAGTGAGCAACAGCAAATCCTGATTTTCGGCAAAAAAGGACACGCCGAAGTCACAGGTTTGTTGGGGCAAACGCAGCACAATGGCATTGTCATTTCTTCAGCAGAAGACCTTGACCTCATCGACTATACCAAACCAGCAGCGCTATATTCCCAGACCACACAGAGTCTGGAAAACTATTTCCAGCTGATAGACACTATCAAACAACGATATGCGGACCTACAACATGAGGAAATGTTTGAATACCACGACACCATCTGCCGCCTAGTTGCCAACCGTTCACAGCATATCCGCGAGTTTGCCAGTCAACACGACACCATTCTGTTTGTCTCCGGCGAGAAAAGCTCCAATGGCTTATATCTCTATGATATCTGCAAGAAAAGCAATCCACGTACCTACTTTATCTCCCGTATCGAGCAGCTGCAACAATACCACTTTCAGCCTGATGAAAGCATCGGCATCTGTGGCGCCACCTCCACTCCCATGTGGCTGATGGAAGAAATCAAACAGGTTATCCTCAACAATACCCTTTCATGCGAAAAATAGGCCTCCCTTCTTTGCTGTTACTGTGCATTCTTTGTCTTGCCGCCTGCCATCGGCAAGATACATCAGCAAAACAGCCAGTTCCATGTCAGGATTTTGTCTATATCGAGCACGACCATTTCATGCTCAACGGTGAGCCCTGGTTCCCGCTGATGATGAACTACAAAGCTTTGTTCAGGGTGAAAGGCTTCTCCGCACGGGTATCGCCCGACGCCTACTATCACAGCAACCTGTCAGAAGATTTCCAACGCATCGCAGGCATGGGTTTTAACAGTATAAGAATATGTTTGGATACCATTCCCGAAAAGAGCAACCATAAAGCATTATACCGGGCCGCGGAACAGATGTTAGACACAGCGCAACTATGCCATTTGAAAGTGATGTTGCTCATCAAACATCCCTTGGACAGCGAACTGGAAATTTTTACCGTGGGTTTGCTCAAGCACTTGGCCCATCATCCGGCACTTTGGGCTTACGACTTTTTCAATGAGCCACTGTATTTCGATCCGGTACAACACAGAGACAAGACTGAAGCCTATCAAATTGTAAAAAAATGGCAATCCCTGATGAGGGAAAATGCACCTCATCAGCTTTTCACCATTGGTTTTGCGGAACCCATTGAGGTCTTCAGCTGGGACCCCACCCTTATGCCTGTTGATTTTGTGGAAATCCACACCTACAATCCACTCAGAATCGCCAGTGAGATGCACTGGTACAGCGAAAACTGCAAGGATAAACCATGGATGGTGGGAGAAACCGGCCTGCCCGCGGACGATGTACGAGTCAGCTATGAGGAGCAAAGGCAATTCATGATACAAACCTATACGCTCGCGCGCCAGTACCATAGCGCAGGCTACGGTTGGTGGTACTACCGAGATAATCCCGACGCCCATGTCTTTGAGGGGCAATACACTGGTCTGATCAATCCCGAAGGCCAAGAGAAACCCGCCGCCAAGGAAGTGAAGAAATTAAAGGACATCCCCATTCCCGACAATGGCCACAGCATTCCATCCAACTATTACAACATGCTGGGATACAATAACATTGTTCTCAGAGGGAAAGTCATTGATGAAAAAACGAAACAACCCATACGCGACGCTGTCATTCGGGGCTGGACCAAAGACTGGATAGGAATGAACACCTATTCTGACAGTTGTGGCAATTTCACGCTTTACAGCAACGATTTCAACATTCACTTTATGGTTTCCGCTCCCGGAATGAAAACGGTCAGCATCTTCAAGGATAACATAGTCTATCAACACACCTCTCATGAAGCCGCAAAAAATTGGCGTTTTGATGCCCTTCCGCAACAGAATTTGGAATACCACAGCATAGATTATCACGATTTCTTTGACGGAGATACCATGACCCTGCAATTCAATCCCAAACACTTCAACCAAAGCAAGATAGAAGGAAATATGGGAGTAGTGAAAATTAGCAAATTAGTTAATTAGTTGATGTGTTAATGTACCGATGAAATTTGCGGTGGAACAGCAATTGTTATTTCAAATATTCATTGATTTTATCCATCACAATGCCGATGCGGATGTCGAAGGCTTCGCGGGTGGCATAACCCACGTGAGGCACCAAAACACAGTTCGGAGCACCGAACAACTCATGATTTTGGGGAAGCGGCGGTTCCTTTTCAAACACATCGATACCGGCACCTGCCAAACGGTTTTCTTTCAGGGCAATAGCCAAAGCTTCCATGTCCACCACATTACCTCGCGCAGTATTGATCAATACTGCCGTCGGCTTGCACAAGGCCAGTTTTTCCGCCGAAATCAGGTGATGGGTTTCAGCGGTCAGAGGAACATGCAGTGAAATAATGTCCGCTTCACGCATCAGTTGATCCAGTTCCACATAATGGAAGGTATCGCTTTCCAATTCAGCGTATTTTGTGCGGCTCCATGCCAATATCTTACAGCCGAAGCATTGCAACAACTCAGCGGTCTTACGGCCGATGGCGCCTGTTCCCACAATGCCGACGGTTTTTCCAGACAATTCCCGTCCCAAGAAATTTCTACGGCTGAGGCAATTACGTGTGTCCGCATCCAAAGCGGTGATATGACGGTACACATCCAACATCAGACCGATAGCAAGCTCGGCCACAGCAACGGTCGCATAACCGGCAGCGTTTTTCACCACGATATTATGAGTCTGGCAATAGGCCATATCGATATGGTCGAGACCTGTAAATGCCACGGCCAGCATTTTCAACTTTGGGCAGCGGCATAACACGTCCGTTCCCAATTTGATATTAGAGATGATGACAATATCGGCGTCGGCCATGCGTTCGGCCAGCACTTCAGGGTTCTCGTTCCTGTCGGGGAAACAGACAAATTCGTGTCCACGGCGGGCAAAGTCGGCGGCTAATTGTCCAGCCAGGGCCGGGGTTATGCCAATAGGTTCTACTGCGGTGATTTTCATATTGTTGTTAGTTTATTTATACGTTAAGTCGTTCACTTCGTTCACTCGAGGAGTCACTCGCTGCGCTCGTTCGGGAAGACGCTCATTTCATTCGCTCGGGAAGTCACTCGCTATGCTCGCTCGGGGAGTCGTTCACTTTGTGAACTCGGTTATACGATATCGTCTCTCCGTCTTCCCGAGTACACGCAGTGTACGTCTTACCGAGTGCACGCAGTGCACGTCTCCTCGTCTTCCCATTCCACGTATCAAGAACATTTAATAAAAAAAACGCTTTACAAGAAAGCGTTTTTTTATTATGAAAACACAAAGATTAAGGATTTTAACCTCTTTTTTCTTTGATACGTGCTTTCTTACCTGTAAGGTTACGCAGGTAGAAAATACGAGAGCGGCGAACAACACCATGTTTGTTCACCACGATATCGGAAATCAGAGGAGTAGCGAAGGGGAAAACTCTTTCCACGCCAACACCGCCTGAAATTTTTCTGATGGTAAAGGTTTTGGTTACTCCAGTGCCTGCAATTTGCAAAACAACGCCCTGGAATTGCTGGATACGCTCTTTGGAACCTTCAACGATTCTGTAAGAAACGGTGATGGTATCGCCAGCCTTAAATTTCGGAAACTCCTTGGTAGTTACGAAATTATCTTCTACATACTGAATCAAATCTTGTTTCATCTCTCTATTTTTTTATTTTATTTTTCTCTTCTTTTTTGGGGTTGCAAAAATACAAAAAATTTTAATACACAATACACTATTTCAATTTTTTACAAAACAATTTTATCTTTTCCGAAACATTACATTTTTTTCAACTCACAAAGGTCTTTTCCCACCAACATTTTTGCACCTTGGTTGAACATTCTTTTTCTTTGTTTTTTTCTCCATTTTTAATCACTTTTTTTTTACATGGTATAAATATTTTTCGTAGCTTTGCAAAAATTTATCCTAAAATGAGCTATATAGAATTTGACAAGAATGAATTGGTCAATATTCCCTTCTCGAAGAAAAAGGAGATTGTGCGATGCAGCCGTACGGGAGCCTTCGCTTCCACCACCCTGCTTGGCCTGAACACTCGCAAATATCACGGGCTTTTCATCCTTCCCCAAGAGAATGTTGACGGAGAACGTCACGTGCTGGTATCCACTCTGAATGAGAGCATCATCATCGATGACATGGAATTCCATCTCGGCATGCACCAGTACAAAGGTGGCATTTATGACCCGAAAGGGAACAAATATTTGCAAAAATTCACCGCTGATGTCATCCCAACTTACTATTTCCGGGTTGGGCACTTCAACTTCACCAAGGAGATTCTTTTCTCCGACAGTCTGGAACGCATCATCATCAAATACACCATTCTGGATGATTTTGAATCAGCATCTTTCCAATTCCGTCCCCTTTTGGCCTTCCGCCAGATACACCATTTGACCCATAAAAACAACCAAGCCAACACGGGCTTCGAGAAAGTCAGACAAGGTGTAAAATATTGTTTATACGACAATTACACTCCTGTTATTCTGCAATGTTCCGAACCCATCGAATACCAGCACCAACCCGACTGGTATTACAATATAGAATACGAAGAAGAGATCAAGAGAGGCTACGACGGATATGAGGATCTCCTCAAGTTGGGAAACATCAACGTGCCACTCAAGAGCAAGGAATTGTATTTCTCTATCGGCACAAAGGCTATCGATCCAAAGAGAATCGCCACCATTTTCAACAAGGAGCTGGAGGGTCACCGTTCTCGCAACAGCTATCTGAATTGCCTCAAAAACGCTGCCGAGCAGTTTATCATCGACCGTAACGGCAAAACCCAGATTATCGCCGGTTATCCATGGTTTGGACGATGGGGACGCGACACTTTCATTGCCGTTCCCGGTTTGACGCTTTCAGTGGTCAACAAGCCCAAAGAATGCAAGAAAATCATCGACGACATGCTTTCGGAGATGAAAGACGGCTTATTCCCCAACATCGGCAGCGGTGACCAAGCTGCCTATAACTCGGTGGACGCCCCGCTTTGGTTCTTCCGAGCCTTGCAGCAATACGCTTCTTACACCCATACCGAGAAGAAAATATGGAAAGAATATGGCCCAGTAATGCGCGATATTCTGAACGCATACCGTAACGGTTCCATGTACAACATCAGAATGCTGGACAACGGACTCATCTATGCCGGTAACGAGCATGTGGCCCTTACCTGGATGGATGCCGTGGTGAACGGTGTGCCCGTTACCCCACGCACTGGCTGCGCAGTAGAAATCAACGCCTTGTGGTACAACGCCATCCAGTTCAGCCTGGAGATGGCACGCTTGGCGAAAGACAAAGCTTTCGTGGAAGAATGGGAATCGTTGGCAAAAACCTTCCCCGACACCTTCAAGGCCACCTTCTGGTCCAAAGAAATAGGCTGGTTGGCAGACTATGTCAATGGTGACTACAAGAATTTCCAGGTACGCCCCAACATGATGATTGCCGTGTCACTGCCCTACGCGCCTATCAGCGAAAAAATCAGGCAGCTGGTACTGAAGAAAACCTGCGAGGAACTGCTGACAGAGAAAGGTATCAGGACCCTGTCGCCCAACGATCCCGACTACAAGGGGCACTACCAGGGCAACCAGGCCGAGCGGGACGCCGCCTATCACCAAGGCTGCTGCTGGCCATGGCTGCTGGCTCCGTTCTCAGACGGAATGCTCAGCGTTTATGGACAAAACGCAGTTCCCGTACTCGAGAAAATTTTCTACAACTTCGACAACTGCATGAAGGATTACGGCATTTCCACAGTCTGTGAAATCACCGACGGCGACCCACCATACAAACCCAACGGCTGCTTCTCGCAAGCATGGAGCGTGGCCGCCCTGCTGTACCTCAAATGGCAGATTGACCAACACAAACAATAGCACATTACCGCTGTTAATCATTAATTGACCAAGAAAAAAACATACACTGATGAAAGTTCTAATGTTTGGATGGGAGTTTCCCCCGCATATTGCCGGCGGTTTGGGCACAGCCTGCTATGGTCTGACCAAGGGTTTGGCCGTCAATGGTGTGGATGTGGCTTTCGTCATGCCCAAGGCGTCTGGCGATGAGGACCAGAGCCTAATCAAGATCATCAACGCCAGCGATGTGGAAGTGGACCCCCGTTTCTCACCTTTCTTCCAGCAAGGCGGAGAAACCACCTATATCCAAGTCAACTCACGACTGATTCCATACGTCGGTTTGGACGACTACTACAATGTCATCAATCAGATTGACAGTGGAGTATTCTCAACCGAGACGTATGGTGGCAAACGGAAATACGAGTTTTCCGGCCGCTATGGCAGCAACCTGATGCAGGAAGTGGAACGCTATGCCCAGGTAGCCGCCGAGATAGCCCAGCACGAGGATTTTGACATTATCCACGCCCACGACTGGCTCACCTACAAAGCCGGTATCGCCGCCAAGAAAGTCAGCGGGAAACCTTTGGTGGTACATATCCATGCCACCGAGTATGACCGTTCCGGCGAACACAATATCAACGACATTGTGTATGGACTCGAACGCTATGGCATGAGCGAGGCCGACATGGTGTGCGCCGTCAGCGACCTGACCCGCCGCATCGTCATCGAGAAATACCATATTCCCGCCGAGAAAGTAGTGACCCTGCACAATGCCGTCATTCCCAACGACAAGATTGTTGAGCGTGAGAAAAACGTCAAGGAGAAGATCGTCACCTTCTTAGGTCGTGTCACCTTCCAGAAAGGCCCCGAATATTTCGTGGAGACAGCAAAAAAGGTGTTGGAGAAAGACCCCAACGTACGCTTTGTGTTAGCGGGCGACGGCGACATGATGCCTCGCATCATCGAGCGTGTGGCCGAACTGGGCATCGCCGACCGTTTCCACTTCACAGGCTTTTTGCGTGGCAGCGACATCGACAAGATGTTCGGCATGAGCGACGTGTACGTGATGCCTTCCATCTCCGAGCCCTTCGGCATCTCGCCCCTTGAGGCCATGAGAGCCGGTGTGCCAGTGGTCATCTCCAAACAGTCAGGAGTCGCCGAGGTACTGCAATACGCCATCAAGGTCGATTTCTGGGACATCGACGCCACCGCCGACGCCATCTACGGCATCCTCCACTACCCCGCCCTGTCAAAACTCTTTGTCAGCAAAGGAAAAGAAGAGGTCGATAATCTGAAATGGGAAAACGTGGCCAAAAAACTCAAAAACATTTACGCCAAAGTAGTCAACAGATAACAATAACGCATTCAAATATTAAGATTATGCATAATATTTGCTTCCATTTTCATATCAGCCAGCCGTTCCGTCTGAGAACGTATCGCTTTTTCGACATCAACCAACATCATCAGTATTTTGATGACTATCAGAACAGCTATCTGGCCAACCGTTTGGCCGAGCGGTGCTATTTGCCCGCCAACGCCATGCTGCAAGAGCTAATCGCCAAATACGGTGACAAAATCAAGGTGAGTTTCAGTTTGGCGGGAAGCTCCATCCATCTTTTCCAGCAGTACTGTCCCGAAGTAATTGAAAGTTTCAAGCAACTGATAGCCACCGGCAATGTGGAAATCACGGGCAACACATACACGCACAGCTTGGCCTCGCTGCACAACAAGAGTTCCTTCATGGAACAGGTGCACCTGCAGGAGAAACTGCTGAAAGAGACATTCAATGTGCGTCCAACCTCATTCTGCAACACCGAAATCATTTATTCTGATGAAATTGGCGAGTGGCTGCATGAAGCCGGCTACGATGTGGCGTTGACCGAAGGAGCACGACACATCTTGGGATGGAAAAGCCCGTGCTATCTGTATTGCAACCCATTCCAGACCGACTTGCGCCTCCTGCTCAGAAGCTACCGACTCTGTGACGATATCACCCTGAGATTTGAAGAGAAAGACTGGGATGGCATAGGACTGACCGCCGACAAGTATATCAGCAACCTCAACAAGATACCCGAAGACGCACCTTTCATCAATCTTTATTTCGACTATGAAACCATTGGCGAATACCATACAGCGGAAACAGGTATCTTCGACTTCTTCAAGGCATTGTTCTCACAATTGGCGGAAAGCAAGAATTATCGATTCATCACACCGAAAGAAGTGACAAAAATGAAGGTGCCTTGTTCCACCATGCACGCTCCATGGCCCATATCATACTCCGGTGACGAGAAAGACACCGCTGAATGGTTAGGCAATGATTTACAGCAAGAGGCCTTCAACCAATTATTCAAACTGGAAGACCTCTACAATCAGTCCAAGAACAAAACCGCCAAGGAGAACTGGTTGCAGCTACAGGCCGCCGACCACTTCAATTTCATGAGTACCAAATGGTTTGCCCATGACAGTGTGCGCCGTAACTTCGACGTTTACCCCTCACCCTATCAGGCATTCATCAACTATATGAACGTATTGAATGACGTGAAATTACAATTGGAAAACAACTGATTCAGTGACACTTACATTTTCCATCACGAAGACGGGAAAAAACTTTCGGCAAGTGTCAGGGATAAGGAAATTTTTCGTATTTTCGTATGCTAATTTTCACAGCACAAAAAAGAACACATTAACCATATTTACTAACACATAAAAAATTAAAATTATGGCATTTAAAGGAGCATTAGTCATCAACACTGAAAAGTGCAAAGGTTGCGAAGTGTGCATCACAGGATGTCCACAGAACCCTGCCTGTATAGCACTTTCGAAGAAAGTAAATGCAAAAGGTTACAACTACCTTGAGGTTGTCAATGCCGACGCGTGTATTGGCTGCGCCAACTGTGCGGTCATCTGCCCCGACGGCGTAATCGAAGTTTACCGCGCCAAAGAGTAACCGCGGACAGAAGCAAGAAAAAACAAAACAATTAACAACTAAACAAATTACAAAATGGCAAAAGAATTAAAATTAATGAAGGGTAATCAAGCCATTGCAGAGGCTGCCATTCGTATGGGTTGCGACGGATACTTCGGATATCCTATCACTCCCCAGAGTGAGGTTCTCGAGCATCTGATGGCTGAAAGACCATATCTGACAACCGGCATGGTTGTGCTTCAAGCCGAAAGCGAGTTGGCCTCTATCAACATGGTTTATGCTGGCGCATCTACAGGTAAACGCGTCATGACCTCATCCTCATCTCCCGGTTTCTCCTTGATGCAGGAAGGTTTGTCATACATTGCCGGTGCCGAGCTGCCCGCATTGTGTGTTAACGTCGTTCGTGGCGGCCCAGGTCTGGGTACCATCCAGCCTTCACAGTCCGACTATTTCCAGACCACCAAGGGTGGCGGTCATGGCGACTACAGACTGATTACCTTGGCACCCGCATCCGTACAGGAAATGTACGACTTTGTGGAACTCGGTTTCGACTTGGCTTTCAAATACAGAAACCCCGCTGCCATCCTTTCCGACGGTGTTATTGGCCAGGTAATGGAAAAAGTCATGGTTGACGATTACAAACCACGCTGGACCAACGAATATATCGAAGAACATTGCCCATGGGCCGCTACCGGTCATCGTGCTGGCGGCAAGAGCACTATCGTCACTTCTCTTGAACTCGAAGCTCTGAAACAAGAGGCTATCAACGAGAGAATCCAAGCCAAATACAGAAAATGCGAAGAAGAAGACGCCCGCCACGAGGCTATCCAGTGCGACGACGCTGAATACCTGTTCGTAGCATACGGTTCAGCCGCACGTATCTGTATGAAAGCCATGGAACTGGCACGCGCCGAAGGCATCAAAGTCGGTTTGGTGCGTCCTATCACCCTGTGGCCCTTCCCGACCAAAGCTGTTGCTGAAATCGGTGGCCGCATGAAGAAAATCCTCAGCGTTGAAATGAACGCCGGTCAAATGATCGAAGACGTGAAACTGGCAGTGAATTGCAACGTTCCCGTTGAGCATTACGGCCGTTACGGCGGTGTCATCCCAACCCCGGTTGAGATTTTCGAAGCTTTGAAAAAAATGGTAAAATAATTTAATTAGCATTGAAATTATGACAAGAGAAGATATTATCAAACCCGAAAACTTAGTGTACAAGCGCACCTCTGTTTTGAAGGATGCCACCATGCACTACTGCCCAGGCTGCGGACACGGCACTGTTCACAGAATCATCGCCGAGGTGATTGAAGAAATGGGCATTCAGGACAATGTCATCGGTATCTCACCGGTAGGCTGCTCTGTTCTGGCTTATAATTATTTTGATGTTGACTTCGTGGAAGCCGCCCACGGCCGTGCTCCCGCCTGCGCATCAGCCATCAAACGTCTGCGCCCCGACACTTTCGTGTTCTCATATCAGGGCGACGGCGACTTGGCATCTATCGGCTGTGCCGAAGTGATGCACGCATGCAACCGTGGCGAAAACATCACCATGATCTTCATCAACAACGGTATCTACGGTATGACCGGCGGTCAGATGGCTCCCACCACCCTCGAGGGTATGGAAACCGTGACCTGCCCCTACGGCCGTGACCCCGAAATCATGGGACACACCATGCGTCTGACCGAAGCATTGGCCCAGCTGCCCGGCACTTACTACGTTACCCGTCAGGCTGTCTATACCCCCGCTTTGGCTCGTAAATGCAAGAAAGCTATCCGCCAGGCCTTCGAGAACCAGAAACTCAACAAGGGCGTTTCTTTCGTGGAAGTTACCTCTAACTGTAACTCCGGCTGGAAAATGACCGCTGTACAGGCCAACAAATGGATGGAAGAAAACACACTGAAATACTTCCCGCTGGGCGATATGAAAGTGGATGGCAAGTTCGATCCCAAGTTCATCGAACGCGTCGCTACTTTCGACCAACCCAATGAGACCCTTTATTCATTGAGAAAAAAATAATAACCTTAAATTCACAAAGCAATGACAGAAGAAATAATTATAGCAGGCTTCGGCGGTCAAGGTGTACTCTCAATGGGTAAAATCCTGGCTTACGCCGGCATTATGCAAGACAAGGAAGTCAGCTGGCTTCCCTCCTACGGACCTGAAATGCGTGGTGGTACTTCTAACGTAACGGTGATTTTGAGCGACGAGCGTATCTGCTCTCCTTATCTGAACCAGTTCGACACCGCCATCATCCTGAACCAGCAGTCCATGGACAAATTCGAAAGCTCAGTAAAACCCGGTGGTCTGTTGATTTATGACCCGAACGGTATCTCCCACCACCCCACCCGTAAAGACATCAACATCTATCAGGTGGCCGCTGCTGACAAAGCCAGCGAACTGGGTATCTCAAAGCTGTTCAACATGATTGTGCTGGGTGGTTTCCTCAA
>CACXXY010000034.1 GCA_902771655.1 uncultured Bacteroidota bacterium
ACATCCACCCATGAAAAAAACAACAAGAATAATGATTATCTTATTGGCAATTATTGTCACAAGCACGGTTTTTATTTCTTGTAACAAAAAAGTACCGGCTTTCCCACAAGAGTTGACAGCATATTTTCCATACACACCAGGCCAGGAGCTTGTTTTCAATGATGAAGAAGGTAATGAAATGAGATGTACTATAAACGAAGTTGAAATATCCCAAGAGAGCAGTTATAAAAGATGCTCTAAATGTGGCTTGTGGCCATATATGGAAATTAAAGGAAGTAAAGGCCTTTTTATTTTGATGGAAGTTGATAAAGATATATTACACATTCTGTGTTATTTTTTAGGACAAGACCCTTTTGAAAAACAAATAGAGTGTAATCCTTATTCAAGCAATGCTATTGCTGATATAGGAAACACTATTAAACTTGAAAATTCAATTGGTAATGAGCTGGTTGTTATTAGAGCCAAAGGAATTGTAAAATATTCAATTGATAATGTCACATGGAATTTGGTGGAATAAAATAACCATTAACACCGCCAATCTGCCTGCAGGCATGTATGTTGTGCGGGTGCTTTGCCAAAGTGGGAAAATATACTCTGCGAAGCTGGGGACAAAAAAACCCACTCAAGCGAGTGGGTTTCCAATCAAACATTATGAACAAACTTTATGCCTCTGCTACAGGGAGAACAGAGACAAAAGATTTTCCTTTTCTTCCTTTTTTGAAGTTGACAGTACCATCAATCAAAGCGAACAAAGTATGATCTTTACCCATACCTACGTTCAAACCGGGATTGTGGACAGTACCTCTCTGGCGGATGATGATGTTACCGGCTTTGGCTAACTGACCGCCAAAAATCTTAACGCCTAAGCGTTTGCTTTGGGATTCACGACCGTTCTGTGAACTACCAACACCTTTTTTATGAGCCATTTCTGTAAATTTTTAATCGTTAATACTTAAATTAGAAGGTTATAGAGTCGATTTTCAATGTGGTCAAATACTGACGATGACCATTCATTTTCTGATAACCTTTTCTTCTTTTCTTCTTGAAAACAAGAACTTTGTCACCTTTGATGTGATTAACAACGGTAGCGGTAACTTCAGCACCTGCAACGGTGGGAGTTCCTACGTTTACAGAACCGTCATTATCAACAAGCATAACGCGGTCGAACTTAACTTGCGACCCTTCTTCAGCATTGAGGCGGTGAACATAAACCTTACGGCCTTGCTCAATCTTGAACTGTTGCCCTGCTATTTCTACGATTGCGTACATTGTGATTGATATTTTTTGGTTAGTAATTTTTTTGGGCTGCAAAAATATAAAAAAAATTCATACAATCGTCAGAAAATTATACTTTTTATTAAACAATTACGTTTATTATATGTCTAATTAATATTATACCAACTAATTATAAAGGAGAAAAAGAGATGAATAAAGTTATTAAAACATTAGTAATCAGTGTTTTGTGTTTTTCTGTAGCTTTTTCTGACGCTCAAAATCCTATAGAAAAAAATTACCAAAAACTTCCAAAAACTTCCCATTATGTCGATTTAACCGAGGCGGCTGAGCATTCAATTCAGGCTGTCGTCCATATAAAAACGGAATTTAAGCAGAAAAATTCCGCATGGGACAACTATTTCAGCGGTTCGTTTTGGGAGGAATTTTTCGGAGTTCCCTACGGTCAAAGTAACGAATATCCCGTGCAGGCCGCTGGCTCGGGTGTGATTATAGCATCAGACGGTTATATTATCACCAATAATCACGTGGTGGAGGATGCGGAGAAAATAACGGTCACTTTGAACGACAAGCGTGAATTTAATGCCACTTTGGTGGGCACGGACGCTGAGGCGGATTTGGCCTTGATTAAAATAGAAGAGTCCAATCTGCCCTATCTGACTTTTGGCAATTCAGACCAAGTACGAATCGGCGAATGGGTGCTGGCAGTGGGCAATCCTTTCAACTTGACCTCTACCGTTACTGCTGGCATTGTCAGTGCCAAAGCCAGAAATCTGAACATTATGGATGAAAGTTCCAATATTGAATCCTTTATCCAGACCGATGCCGCCCTTAACCAGGGCAACAGTGGCGGCGCTTTGGTTAATGTGCAGGGAGAATTGATCGGCATCAACACGGCTATTGCCTCCGGAACGGGCTATTACACAGGTTACTCCTTTGCTATCCCTTCCAATATTGCCCGCAAGGTGGCCAATGATTTGAAAACATACGGAGTGGTGCAGCGTGCTTATCTTGGCGTTTCCATTATGGATATTACTCCTCAAAAGGCTGAGGAACTGAACTTGAATAGCTTGGAAGGTGTGGTGGTAAGCTTGGTAGATGAAAATGGAGCAGCTCGACAAAGTGGATTAAAAGAGGGTGATGTGATTTTAGCTATTAATGATACAAAAACAAATTCGGCATCTGAGTTGAGAGAAGTGCTGATGCAACATTCTCCAGGCGAGACGGTAAGTGTCAGAGTACTGCATAAAGGCGAGGTGTATGTCAGAAATGTCTATTTGTTGAACAGACAAGGCACAACCGATATTGTGAAACAAAGCGACGCCACCGCGGCAACGGTCTTGGGCGCCACATTTAGTGATCTGAGCAAACGGGAATTGAACTATTACCGCATTACCGGAGGAGTGAAGGTAACCAATATCGGAGACGGCTTGCTACGACAATCCGGAGTGAAAAAAGGCTTTGTCATTACCGTAATCAACGGACGTATCATTTCCGATATCAAGGATTTGGACAAGTTCATCCAAAACAACCAGGATAAGTATCTCGCCATCGAAGGCGTGTATGACAACGGCTACTATAAATATACCTACACGATACAACTGCCATAAACAAGGGACAGGTTATAGGGATCAGTGATCAGGGGTCAGAGAGTTTATAGTTATTAATAGTTGATAATACTAACACGAAGTCACCAACATGAAATAACCAACAGCGAAGCTCGCTAACACGAAGTCACCAACAGTTACAATAAAAACACACAAGAATATGAGACAGTTAAAAATATCGAAGTCAATAACCAATAGAGATACCGCTTCGTTGGACCGCTTTTTGGCGGATATTGGCAAGGAGCAAATGATCAGTGCCGACGAGGAGGTGGAATTGGCAAGACGTATTAAACAAGGTGACCAGGAAGCACTGGAAAGACTGACTAAGGCCAACCTGCGTTTTGTCGTGTCGGTGGCGAAGCAATACCAGAATCAGGGTATCAGCCTGCCCGATCTGATTAACGAAGGCAATATTGGTTTGATCAAGGCGGCCAAGCGTTTCGACGAGACCCGTGGGTTCAAGTTCATTTCGTATGCTGTATGGTGGATACGCCAGGCTATCTGCCAGGCCATCGCTGACCAGTCGCGTATTGTGCGTTTACCATTGAATCAGGTGGGTACTATCAACAAAATCAAGAAGGAAATCGCTCATCTGGAACAGGAGCTTCAGCGTGCCCCTACTATGGAAGAAATTTCTGAAGCCATGGATTTGCCCATTGACAAGGTGAACGAGATTCTGAGAATCAACAATCACCCGCAGTCGATGGATTCTCCGGTTTCTCCGGATGACGACACCAAGTTTTCAGACACGTTTATCTATAATGTGGAGAAAGACACCGATGACAAGCTGATCAATGAGTCTTTAAATTCTGAAATTGATGGAATTTTGAAGAAAGCATTGAATGAAAAGGAAATAGAGATTGTCAAGTTGTTTTTCGGCATCGGAGTTAGTCACGAATATACCTTGGATGAGATTGGTGATGCGGTGGGCTTGTCGCGCGAAAGGGTACGTCAAATCAAGGAACGTGCCATCAAACGTCTCAAACAGGAGTCCAAAAACCGAAATCTGAAGATATACCTTTAATTAGCAAATTAGTTAATTAGCAAATGGGATTTAAATTCCCCTTCTTTTAGAAGGGGTGCCCGAAGGGCGGGGTAGTGACGCAGAAATCACGGCGAAGCCGTACCTTGTTAAGAGAAAGGAGGTGAAGCCTCCAACGGGTGCCCGAAGGGCGGAGTGGTCGTTTGGGGAGTTTCGCTGCGCTCAAGGGGAGTGGACTCCGTCCAAAGGGGAGTCTCACACTGCGTGTTCGAGGGGAGTCATGCTTTGCATGAGGGGGAGTTTTTGAATTTTGAACTTTGAATTCTAAATTCCTGACCCCTGACCCCTGATCACTGCTCACTCTTTAATGTAAATCCTCTGCACCCGTTTAGAAATCGCGGTCATCAGTTCGTAAGGGATGCGGTGGATGGAGGCCGCTACTTCGTCAAGTGGATTCTGGTCTCCATACACAATTACTTCATCCCCTTCCTTGACCGACAAGCCCGTGACATCCACCATGCACATGTCCATACAGATTTTGCCGACAATGGGTACCAGTTTTCCGGCAATATACACTTTTCCGACACCATTGCCCAATTCTCTTGGATAGCCGTCGGCATAACCGATAGGGATAATGGCTATTTGGCTGTCATGGAGTGTTTTATATGCTCGGTTGTAACCAATGGTCTCATTGGCGGGAATGGTTTTCACCTGAGTGACAATGGTTTTCAGCGTAACAGTATTTTGCAAATGCGCATGGTCTTGCGGAACACTCGAGAAACCATACAGTCCAATGCCTAAGCGTACCATGTCGTATTGTGCTTCTGGGAAGCGTGAAATGCCGGCAGAGTTAAGAATATGTCTTAAAATCGGATAATCGAATTGTGAAATCAAGAAGGAGCTCATTTTGTCGAATAGGGCGATTTGTCCACGGGTAAAATCATCCTCGTCGGGGTCTTCCGCTGCTGCCAAGTGAGAAAAAATGGAGCGGATTCTCAACTGCGGATGTTGGTGGAGAAAGTCAACCAAACGTGGCAAATCCGCTTCGTCAAAGCCTAAGCGATGCATACCGGTATCCAACTTGATGTGAATGTTAAAGGTTTTAATATCAGTATGCTGTGTAAGCAAATTTGCTAAATCTTCCAAATAATGGAAGTTAAAAATTTCCGGTTCCAAGTTATAGGCAATCATGGCCTCGAAGCTATGAGCCTCGGCACCCAACACGATAATGGGCTTGGTGATACTTCTTCTGCGGAAGCGTATGCCCTCGTCGGTATAGGCTACTGCGAGAAAATCGACATGATGATACACCAGTTCGTTGATCAATTCCACATCGCCCAAACCATACGACTGGGCTTTGACCATAGCTACCATCTTGGTCTCAGGCTTCAGCATTGAACGATAATAGCTAAGATTGTGGATGATGGCTGGCAAATTGACATTCATCACTGTCTGGTGCGTTTTGTATTGCAGGGCAGCCACAATTTTCTCAAAACGGTAGCTTCGTGCGGCTTTCAACAGGATAACCTCTTCACTGAAAGGCTCGTTATTCAGATTGTCCAAGAGTTCTTTGGTGCTGTGGTAGAAACTTTGTTCGGGAAAAGCAAATACTGATCGGTGCGTGTAGAAACCGGAACCAACCGCTATCATTCTTGTTATTCCTTTGTTAATCAGTAGTTTGTAAATGGTCTGGTAATCTTCAGTGGTAAAATTTCCAGCCTGTTCAAAATCGGAAATGATGACGGTTTTTCGTATCATCTGGGTTTGGGCGTTCATGAAATCCAAGGCAATGCGCAAAGAGCTCATGTCCAGGCTGTAGGTGTCGTTGATAAGCACGGAGTTATGAATACCTTCAATCATTTCCATACGCATGGAAACGGGCGACAGGCTTTGTAATTTCTGGTTGATTTGCGCAGTGGAGAAGTTCAATTCCAACATCATGACAGTGGCATGAAGTGCATTTTCGATGGAACCGGCATCGCTGAAAGGAATGTCTATCAGTTGGTTATTCAGTGAGACTACCGTATGCACATCGGTGGTGTTGACAAAGTCAAGATGATAGTCCGCATCCTCAGCATGTCCCCATGAAATAGTCTTTCCTTGGAAGTTTTTATTTTGTTTGAAATAGTTGTGAATGAGAGGATTATCAGTATTGTAGATGACTTTCTGACAATGCTGGAAAAGTTTGGTTTTTTCTATCAGTTTTTCTTCAATACTCTGAAAAAACTCTTTATGTGCGGAACCTATATTGGTGAGAATGCCGATAGTGGGTTGGATGATGGCAGCCAATTTTTCCATTTCGCCGGGTTGGGAGATACCTGCCTCAAAAATGGCCAAATTATGCCGCTCGGCCATCTGCCACACGGAAAGGGGTACGCCAATTTGCGAATTGTAGCTGTTGGGGTTCTTCACCACATGGAATTCAGGGGCCAGCATCTGGCTAAGCCACTCTTTCACAATGGTTTTGCCGTTGCTACCTGTAATGCCAATCACGGGATAATTGAATTGTTGGCGGTGAAAGGCGGCAATTTGTTGCAGGGCTTCTATCGTATTGTCAACTTGAAAGAATGATGCGTCGGAAATATGGGAGAAATGACGGATATCCTTGCTGATGATAAAACTTCGTACCCCTTTTTGCCAAAGATCCTCGATGTAGTTGTGCCCATCGTTCTTGGCCGTGGTGATGGCAAAAAAGAGGGTTCTCTGAGGAATCAGGATATTGCGGCTGTCGAATGCCAGAAATTGAATCCCCACTTTCTCATCGGCTATACTGCATTGCAGAGGGTGACAGATATCTTTGATTTGAGCCAAAGTTAACATTAGGTGTCGTTTTTGTTTTTGCAAAAATACTTCTTTTTCAAAAATCCATGCAAAAAAAAACATTGAAAAAACATTTTCACTTATGCCACGTTATATAAAAAGTTTTTTGTACATTTGCAGACTTTAATGTATGATATTGATAAATTAGGTTAAATAGCTGAATATTATGGGATTATTTTCTATTTTCACGAAAGAGATAGCCATTGACCTTGGCACTGCCAACACGGTCATCTTATATAACGACAAGGTTGTCGTCGATGAACCTTCCATAATTGCCATAGACAGAGACACCAAAGAGTTGCAGGCTGTCGGCAAAAAAGCATTGATGATGGAAGGTAAGGAGCACGAGCGTATCAAAACCATCCGTCCATTGCGTGATGGTGTTATCGCCGACTTCCAGTCCACCGAAAAGATGCTTTATGAGCTGATCAAGATGACGGGTACCAAGCGATACTTTTTCCCTCAGGCGTTGAAAATGGTGATTTGTATTCCTTCTGGTATTACTGAAGTGGAAGAGCGTGCTGTCAGGGATTCCGCTGAACATGCGGGGGCCAAGGAGGTGCGAATGATTTATGAGCCTATGGCTGCCGCTATCGGTACGGGTATCGATGTGCTGGATGCCAATGGTAACATGATTATCGACATAGGTGGTGGTACCAGCGAAATCGCCGTGCTGGCATTGGGTGGTATTGTATGCAGCAAATCCGTCAAAATTGCCGGTGTGGAATTTAACCTGGATATTCAGGAATATATGCGTAAAAAACATAATATCGCTATCGGCTTCGGTACAGCTGAACAAATCAAAATCAATGTGGGTTCCGCTATCGAGGACCTGGAAAATCCGCCTGAAGATTATGAGGTGTATGGTCGTGACCTCTTGCAGGGTATTCCTATTTGCGTAAAGGTCAATTACCGTGAGATTGCCCAGGCTTTGGACCGCTCCATCTCGAAAATCGAGGCCGCTGTCATCAACGCTTTGGAGAATACTCCCGCAGAGCTTTCCGCGGATATTTACAAGACAGGTATTTACATGGCTGGTGGCGGTTCCTTGCTGCGTGGTCTGGATAAGCGTATCGCTAAAAAAACCAGCCTGAAAGTACATGTGGCCGAGGATCCTTTGAAGGCTGTGGCTCGTGGTACCGCTATCGCATTGAAGAATTTCGACAAATTCCCGTTCCTAATCCAATAATTTGGGCTATGAATAATCTTTCCATGATTGCCGCGGTAGGCAATAATTATGAGTTGGGCTATAAGAATCAACTGCTTTGTCATTTGCCGGTGGACCTGAAGCGTTTCAAGACGCTGACCTCCGGACATACCGTATTGATGGGCGACCGCACTTGGGAATCATTACCCAAAAAACCCCTTCCCAATCGCCGGAATATCGTCATCACACTGAATCAAGACGCTGATTATCAGGATTGTGAATTGGCTTTTTCCATAGATGAGGCCATGCGTTTGGTGGAAAATGACGAACAGCCTTTCATCATGGGTGGTGCTACCATCTACAAATTGTTTATTGATAAAATTGAAACCTTGTACCTTACCCGTATATTGTCTGATTTTCAAGCAGATGTGTATTTTCCGGAGTTGAATATGGAAGAATGGACTTTGGTGGAAGACGAATTTGTGCCCAAGGATGAAATAAATATTTATGATTTGCGTTTTCAAACATATAAAAGAAAACAAAAATGAAAAAGATTATCGTATTTCTCGCTTTTGTAATGGTAGGCCTGATGGCCTTCGCCCAAAACAAAAAGGGAGTGGAAATCCCATATCCCAATGTTCCTATTGACGAACAGACCAATCTGGTCACATATAAGGAAGTGGTGCAGCAAGCCAATGCCACACCACAGGAATTGTTTGACCGTGCCATGCAGTGGGTGAAAAACTATTATAAAAACACGGCAGAGGTCATCAAGAGCAGCGATCGCGACAAGGGTGTTATCCAGTTGCGTTCCAGTGTGAAAATATATGTGGTGAAAGAAGACGGCAGCAAGCTCTTCAAGAATATTGTGTATTACAATATGAAGATAGAATGCCGTCCTGGCAGGTATCGTTATACTATCACGGACTTTAATGAGAAGGCTACTGCAGCGGCTCCTGTTGAGGTTTGGCTGAACACCGAAAATCCCAAATGGGAAATTGGACAGTATGCATGGCTGAATCAGATAGACGAACAGATTCTGGCGTTGATAGAATCTTTGGAAGAAGGTATGAATCCCCCAGTTATTATAGAAGATGAGTGGTAAAAAAGTCCTTTTCTTGTTAATTTTGTTGTCGGCTTTGTTTTCTTCCTGCCGTAAAGAGAAAACAGCCGATTTGTCGTTGTCGTTTGCTTTTGAGGTGGATGGGAAGGCATTGCAGCAGGATGTACGCCAGTATGTCAATGCCACAGGCAATCAGTATGAAGTGAACGAAGTCATGTATTTCATTGATGATATTAATTTGTATAAAAGTGATGGTTCCGTGGTTTCAAAAAATCATATTCATTATGTGGATGCTGATATTCCTTCAACTTTGGAATGGGATTTGGGCATGATACCACAGGGTGACTATACCGCGATTTCATTCACTTTTGGCTTGACTGACGCACAGAACTGCAGCAATCGTTTTGTGAATCCGCCGGAGTGTGACATGAGCTGGCCGGAAGTTATGGGCGGAGGCTATCATTACATGAAAATCAATGGCAAGTGGTTGGCGGAGAATGGGGAAGTGAAACCCTTTAATTTGCATACCGGAAGAGGACAGATATATGACGATGAAGGAAATGTTGTCGAATTGGTGGACAACTCTTTTACTGTGAGAATAGAAAGCCCTTTTACGGTGAAGGGAGAATGGAAAAACATGCAATTGGTCATGAACATCAACCAATGGTTCAATGCGAATCGTGTGTTTGATTTAAATGAATGGGGTGGGAGCATCATGCAGAACCAGGCGGCCCAGGAGATACTGAAACAGAATGGACCGTACGTGTTTGAATTGAAATAGTAATTGTAAAGACGGGGCATGCCTCGTCTCATAAAAATAACACATGAAGAGACGCACGGCCGTACGTCTCTATAAAACGAAATATTGTGAAGACGGGCTAACTCCTGTCTCCAAAAACAAAATTTACCATGTCAGGAAAATTAATCATTGTGTCAGCGCCTTCCGGGGCAGGAAAAACGTCAATTGTGAAGCATCTTCTGAAAGTACAGCCCAATTTGGCTTTTTCTGTTTCCGCCACGAGCCGTGCCAAGCGTGAGGGCGAATGTGACGGCAGGGATTATTATTTCCTGTCTGTGGAGGATTTCAAGCAAAAGTTAGCCAATGATGAATTCCTGGAATGGCAGGAAGTTTACCATGACCAGTTTTATGGCACCTTGAAATCCGAGATTGAGCGGATTTGGAGTGAGGGCAAACATGTTATTTTTGATGTGGATGTCCTCGGCGGACTGAATCTGAAGAGAATTTTTGGAGACAAGGCTTTGGCTGTTTTTATCCAACCTCCCACCGTAGAAGCCCTCAAAGAGCGTTTGTGCGGCCGTGGCACCGAAGACGATGCTTCTTTAAAGAAACGCTTGGACAAGGCCGAATACGAATTGTCGTTTGCCGACCAATTCGACACTGTGATTGTCAACGACAAGCTGAAAACCGCCCAGGAGGAGGCAGTGGAGAAGATTAACGCTTTTCTGAAATAAGGTATTTCCGCAGCTCTTTTGGCAAATAAAAGGTTTTGTTTTTCTCCATGAAAACCACTACGGAAGACAGTGGTACAATCTGTTTGTCGATGGTGACGTAGTTGTCGTAGCTGTTGGCCACCAGTTTGTGTTTTTTGTATTGCACGGTCAGGCGATAGTGGTCTTTGTCGAGGCTGTCAATGGTGATGTTTTTCGCATCAGGAAACAGGGTGGTATGGCTGGTGAAAATGTCTTCGGTCAGCCTGGAAAGTTGCCCTGTAATGCCTAATTGCCGGCACAGGTACTCATTCACTTCTATATTGCTGATAACGCCGTTGGGACGATCGTTTTGGGGATGATAGCATGCCATAAAGACATCTTCACCGGTATGGCCGTAGGTGGTGGTGCCGAAATAGGTGCGGTCATACACAATGCGGGCAAGGGTTTTGGTCAAAGAGGTTTCTTTTCTATCTTCTTTGTCGATGGGGGAGTTCTTGAAGTCTTTGGAGTGGTATATTTTGTCCAGCTCCTCTTCAGTAAGTGTGATATTATAGTACTTCTTGATCAGTTCAGGGATTTTGTTTATTTCTTCTTTTTTGATCATCTCGGCCATTGACCAGGTAGAGACGGTGTAGTCATCCAGAGGTTTCATGATTTGGTCCAGCGTAAGTCTGTCATATCCGTGGTTGCTCTGACGACTGCCGATATTAAAACCGCCGCAACCATGGTCGGGGAGGACGAGCACTACCGTATGGCCATCTTTACGGGCAAAATCCATGGCAACTTGCACCGCATTGTTGAAGGCTAAAAAATCTAAAATGGCGGTTTTAACGTCATTATCATGGGCGGCCCAATCTACCTTGCTGCCTTCCACCATGAGGAAGAAGCCTTCTTTTTTCTGCGACAACAGGTCAATGGCTTTTTGGGTCATTTCCGCTAAAGAGGGCTCTTCGGCAGGTTTCCGTTCAATCTCGTATTCCATGCAGGTTTTATTGAACAAGGCCCACATTTTGCCGCTTTGGGTGGCTTCCATGCCTTTTTTGTCGTTCAGGAACACTTGATAACCTTCTGTTTTCAATTCTTTTGCCAGCTTGTCTGTCAGGTATTTTGTGCCACCGCCGATAACTACGTCAATGTGATTGTGAACCATCTGCGGGGCGATGGCGCCATATTTGCTGCGGTAGTAGCTATGGGCGCTACAGTCTGCAGGAGTAGCGTGAGGAAATTCGCAAGTAAAGACTAATCCGGTGCCCTTGTGCTTGAGAATGCGTGCCGCTTCCAGTACCGTGGCCATGGGCTGATAAGCCTGTTTGGCATCTATCGGATATAAGTCATGGTCGGTTTTGACAGGATAGGTGGATACAAAGCCGGTTTGCGAGGGTTGCCCCGTCACATAGCAGGAGGTTGTGGGGGCGGAGTCACCAATGGGAGCGTCAGAAGAGTGGGTCATCACCATACCGCAGAAATAGGCGTCGATGGGCAGCGAGGTATAGTTAGCGTCATGATACTGGGCGTATTGCCGGGTCATGGACAAGAGGGCAGTACTGCAGCCATCGGGAATCATGAGAATGACATTCTTGATGCTGTCTTGAGTGCAGAAGACCATCCCTGGCAGCAAAAGGATGGCGATAACAAGGAGGACCTTCAGTTTTTTCATGTTCGGTGTTTTATAAGTTTTCAAGGATATAATTGGTCAGTTTAGTATATAGATGGGTTCTGGTATTGCCACCCATGATAAAATGGTTCTTGTTGGGATAGAAGAACTGGTCGTATTGCTTGCCCGCTTTGTTGAGAGCTGTAACCAAGTCCATGGCATTTTGGAAATGTACATTGTCATCGGCCGTGCCGTGAATGAGTAAATATTTGGTTTCCAAATCTTTGGCAAATGTAATGGGCGAGTTTTGGTCGTAGCCGTCCGCATTTTCCTGTGGGGTTTGGAGGAAGCGTTCGGTATAGATGTTGTCGTAATAGCGCCAGTTGGTGACGGGAGCTACGGAAATGGCCATTTTGAAGGTCTTGCCACTCTTGAAGGCGGACAAGGCGGAAAGATAGCCACCAAAACTCCATCCCCAGATGCCGATGCGGTTTTTGTCCACATAGTAGAGGGTTTTCAGGTAGTTGGCGGTGGAAATCTGGTCGATAGCCTCATAATGTCCCATGTTTTTATACACGCATTTGCGGAATTCGTCGCCACGAGCATTGGTGCCGCGACCATCCACACAAACCACGATATAGCCGTGCTGTGCCAACAACTGGTACCAAGCGAAATCCATGGCACGGGAATATGAGTTATCGACTTCCTGTGAGCAGGGACCGCCATATACGTACATCAGCACCGGGTATTTTTTTGTGGCGTCAAAATCCAAGGGTTTCAGCATCCAGCCATTCAGTTGAATGCCTTGGTCGCTGGTGAAACTGAACAGTTCCTTTTTGGAGAAACCATAATCTTCCATGCGTTTTTTCAGTGCCGCATTGTCTTCCAACACGCGCAATTGCTTGCCGTCGGCTTTGTGGATAGTATAGACGGGTGGGGTTTGAATGTCGGAATAAGTACAGCGGTAATATTTTGCGTTGGAGCTGAAGGAAACGTCGTTCCAACCTGTGCCAGAGGTGAGCAGTTTCTTCTTTTTGCCATCGAAATTGATAACGTAGAGGTCGCGGTTAAGTGTGTTGGACTCATTGGATAGGTAGTAAACCAATTTTGCTTTCTGGTCAACAGCGGCGATAGAGGCCACATCCCATTGGCCTTTGGTGAGTTGTGTCACGGGGCCGCCCAGCTCAACTTTATAAATATGGTTATAGCCGTCACGTTCTGAGGTGACCAGCATGGTCTTATTGTCATTCAGGAAATAATACTCGTCGCTGATCTCCAGCCAGCATTTGTTATCATCGGTAAAAACTACATCATATTGCTGAGTCAGTGTGTTGTAACGGATAAAATCAAGATGGTTCTGGTGGCGGTTCAGCTTCAGCGTGATCAGGTCAGTGGAGTTGGGCAGCCAATAGATGCGGGGATAATAACCATCAAAGTCCTTACCAAAATCCAGTTTGGTGGTTTTTCCAGAGTTGAGGTCATAAATCATGACGTCAACCACCGAATTGTCTTCCCCTGCTTTTGGGTACTTGTAGCGATATTCCTCGGGGTAAAGTTCACCCCACATTGTCATGGAAAATTCTTTGACCTGACTTTCATCGAAGCGTAGGAAAGCGATTTTGCTGCCATCGGGTGACCAGCTAAAATATTGAGCCTGACTGAGTTCTTCTTCATATACCCAATCGGCCATACCGTTCAGCACTTTATTGCGTTCGCCGTCGAAGGTTATTTGTGTTTCTTTCTTGCTGGCCAAATCAACCATAAACAAATTGTTGTCGCGCACAAAAGCCACTTTGCTGCCATCGTTCGAGAAGGTGGCGAAACTTTGTTTTCCTTTACTCTTGTCGCTAATGGAAACTATTTTTTCTTTCTGTTTATCAAAAACATAGTAAAACGCTTTGGAGGAGCGGCGGTATATGCTTTCTTCTTCTGTAGATAATAAAATTTTGTTTTCAGACTGATCGAAACTATAATCGCTCAAATCTTCCAATTTCAATTCTTTGTTTGAAAATTCGGAGATTTTGAGCGTTGGCAAAGCCACTTCGGTCATCTCCCCTGTCTCGAAGCTGTGTTTGACGATACCAGCTATACCTACCACACTGTACTCGTTGCCGTTGGGTACAGGTGTATATCCTCGTACTCCTTTGGGATAAAACAGATATTTTGACCAGATGTCCTCAACGGTAATCTGTTTTTGTGCGTTTAATAATAATGGCAATAAAAGAAGAAAGAAAGCGAGGATTTTTTTCATGATATTATTTTTTGAAATTATCGTATTGAGAAATTGTTTGCAAAGATAACAAAAAAAGGTGATGCATTGCACCACCTTTTTTGTTAGAATGTGTTGAAATTATTTGCATTCCCAACCTGGAGCTGATAACTCTGCGCAGTTTTTGATTTCAATACCGGTCATATCTTTGATTTTTTTCAAATCATAGGTAGCGGTTATACCATTAACTTTGCAAGTACATTTTTTGTTGCAAGAAGTTGTAAAAGCGGCTACGATAGCGATAGCTGCCAAAACGCACAATACTTTTTTCATGATTTTAAATTTTTTGGTTTATAAAAAGGTTTTCAATTTAATTCTGCAAAGGTAAGAAAAAAAATCGAGATAATGTGTTAAAAATTTAAAACAAACATTTTGTTGTAAAACAATGATAATCAATAAAATAAAATTTGTTAAAAAGATTTCGGAAAGAAAAGTTACCAAAATTGAATTGTGGCTTTAAAAGGAATATGTTTTTTTAGTAATAGGTAGGGTGAAAAATTTTTTTTATTTTTGTTGCGGAATTTGTGGAAATAAGTGTAACAATAAGGTGAATATGGAAAAAAAAGTCTGCAAAGAGGGAATTGTAAGAAAGGTAGAAGCTGGAAAAGTTTGGGTTGAGATTGTGATGAGTTCGGCCTGCGGTGGTTGTGTGGCCAAGAATATGTGCAATATTTCAGAAAAGAAAAACGAGATTGTTGAGACTGAAAATATTATGGGAGAAGAGTTTGCTCTTGGTGAGACCGTACAGATACAAATGCAGGAAAGCAAGGCGCACCAGGCGGTGGTATTGGGCTATTTGTTGCCATTTATTGTGCAGATTGTCAGTTTGTTCGTATGCTATGCTTTGACTCATGTTGAATGGCTGAGCGCCTTGGTGTCCTTGGGTTTAACGGCCACATATTATGTCGTTTTGAAAATGTTTGACAAGCGCTTGGCACGGCAGTTCACCCTGTATGTCAGCAAGAAAACCGAGGAATAAAAAAATGTAGAGACGCAAGGCTTTGCGTCTCTACAAATTATCAATTATTAATGGTTAATTGTTCATTAGCAGGTGCGTCCTGGATAAACCTTCAGGGCTTCGCGGAGGCATTCAACGGCTTTTTCAAGGTCGGAGACGTTGAGGCAGTAGCTGATACGTACCTCGTTAACGCCTTGGCCTTTTTTGGAATAGAATCCCGTTGCTGGAGCAAACATCACTGTTGCGCCATTATAACTGAAATCTTCGAGCAACCAGCGGCAGAAGCGGTCGGAGTCGTCGATAGGCAGACGTGCCACGCAGTAGAAGGCGCCCTTGGGCATGGGTACGAAACAGCCAGGGATGGCATTTACACCATTTACAATGGTATTACGGCGAGCCACATATTCTTTGTTGACGGCCTCGAAGTATTCCTTCGGGGTATCGACAGCGGCCTCGCCGAGAATCTGACCATAGGATGGGGGACTCAAACGAGCCTGAGCCATCTTCATAGCGGTAGCATATACTTCTTTGTTGTGTGTGATAAAAGCACCTACACGCACACCGCATGCACTGTAACGCTTTGACACAGAGTCCAAAAGTACTACATTGTCGGCGATGTCGGTCAGCTCCATGACGGAGAAGTGCTGGGCACCATCGTAGCAGAATTCACGGTAAACCTCATCAGCGAAGAGGAAGAGGTCGTGTTTCTTGGCAATCTCACCCAACTTCAGGATTTCCTCTTTGGAGTAAAGGTAGCCTGTCGGGTTGTTGGGGTTACAGATCATGATGGCTTTTGTTTTCGGGGTGATAACCTTCTCGAAATCCTCGATGGAAGGCAGTGCGAAGCCGTTCTCGATGGTGGAAATGATGGGCTTCACGATAACACCGCACATGGTGGCGAAAGCGTTGTAGTTGGCATAGAAAGGTTCGGGGATGATGATTTCGTCGCC
>CACXXY010000035.1:0-2977 GCA_902771655.1 uncultured Bacteroidota bacterium
ATTTTAGGCCAAAAATAAGCGTTTTGAAGCGACTTCAGATTCATCACAGCATTTATGTCTTGTTGACGGCGGCTTTGTGCGTGGCCATGCCTCTGTCCAACTACATGATGAGTATGATGCTGATTTTCCTTATGGCCAACTGGCTGATTGAATGGGATTTCAAGGCCAAGTGGCAGCGACTGAAAGAGAATCGTTCAGCCTTGCTCGCCCTGTTGTTCATGATGGTGTTCTGCCTCGGCTTCGTCCGTGCCGATGATTTTGCAGTGGCCTTGGATTACTGGGTTACAAAACTGCCGCTATTTATGGCTCCTGTGATGGTGGCCAGTTCGCAGCGTCTCAATCATAAAGAATTGAGTTTCATTTTGTTCTGTTATGTACTGAGTGTGCTGTTCGCCACGGTATATTCCACTGTTTATTATGTGAACCATGAGGTGCAGGATATACGTGAGATATCGGTATTTATTTCCCATATCCGTTTCAGTTTGTGTATTGATGTGGCAATAGTGATACTCGTGTATTATGTCTTTAAGGAAAAACATTGGTCAAATCCTGCTTTGGGAAGAGTCTCCGCTGTTGTGTTGAGTGTGATGATGTTTGTGCCGATATGGTTCAAAGATAAGAATTGGCCTGTCTTTGGAAAAATATTGGCTTCGATGACCTGTGCTTGGTTGATAATATATCTTTTTATTGCACAAACACTTACGGGTATTGTCCTGTTACTGTTGGTGGCTGTGGTCTATTTGTTGTATGTGTTGTTCTGTCATTGGAAAGAAAAAACTTACCGTTGGGCTGCCGCAGGCATGTTTTATCTCTTGGCAGTCTTTATGGTGTTTGTGGGAAGTGCTACCTGGCGCTATTTTCATGTGGATAAGTCACGCTATTTGACTATAGATACGGTGACTGCGAATGGAAATCCGTATGAGAACAAAATGAATTCCATGGTGGAAAACGGCTCTCCGATAGGCATGTATGTATGCGAGGAGGAAATGGAGAGGGCATGGGCATCACGTAGCGATAAGGATTTGAGTAATGCTGTGGACAAGGCGACCTTGGTGCGCTATCTGAATTCCTGTCATTTGCGAAAAGACAGTGCAGGTGTGATGGCTTTGTCAGATAGAGATGTGCATAATATTGAGCGGGGTATTGCCAATGTGGACTATACCAGCGGGTTTGGTATTAAACGCGCCTTATACCCGATTTTCTTCAGTATTGAATTGTACAGAAGTTCGGGTGATGTGCAGAATTCCACCCTGCTGCAGCGTGTGGAGTATATGCGTGCCGCATGGCATCTGATACAACGTAATTGGGGCCTTGGAGTGGGGTTGGGCAATCATAAAACCGCTGTCAGTGAGCAGCTGAAACAAGAAGGCAGCTGCATGTGCTGGAAGGAAAGGATAGGGTGTCATAACCAATGGCTTACATTTTGGCTGATGGGCGGTGTCGCGGTGCCTCTGACTTTCCTTGTTTTGCTGATTTATCCTTTTATAGAACAAAAGAAAAAAATCACTTTTGTATATGTGGCCTTCTTCATTATTTTGGTGGGCTCGATGTTTACCGAGGACACGCTGGAAACGCAGGTGGGATTGACCTTGTTTGCCATCATGAACTCGATTTTATTATATGGTTTTAATCTGAATCATTATGAAAACGCTTGATTTGATTTCCCGGATTACAGTTTACGAGGACCATTCGGAATTGCCGATAGAATGGCAGGACTTGTTGGACAAGGCACATGAGGCGGCCAAGAAAGCCTATTCTCCCTATTCCAATTTCAAGGTGGGAGCGGCTCTTTTGCTGAATAATGGCGAGATCATAACTGGTAATAACCAGGAGAATGCCGCTTATCCTTCAGGCTTGTGTGCGGAGCGTACAGCCATATTCTATGCCTCCGCCCAATTTCCGGAGGTGCCATTCAACAAACTGGCCATCACTGCCATCAATCCTAAGGAAAAACTTACCAAGCCAGTGTCTCCCTGTGGCAGTTGCCGCCAGGCATTGCTCGAGTATGAACAGAAATTCAAGCAGCGTATCGAGGTCCTGCTCGCCGGAGAAGAGGGTGAAATTTATGTGCTGAAGAGCATCAGCGACCTGCTGCCTTTCTCTTTCAGCAATGACTACCTGCCGTAATTTATGACCTCGAGAGGTCGGATTTTATATCGTTTATGTCCGCCCGCATATTGCGGTGAAACCGCAGTCCACGCATAGGATGGCACGTTGTTTATGTCCGCCCGCATATTGCGGTGAAACCGCAGTCCACGCATAGGACGGCACGTTGTTTATGTCCGCATGTTAATCAACAGGTTGAAAAATGTGTTTTTCGTCAAATTCTATCCCCTCACGAATCAATAATTGTTTGTATTCATCAATAAATTTTTTGTTGGAATGATGTTCTTCTTGATTTCTAATATAATTGGCAACAGCATCAATATCCTTTGGACCACACGAAAATGCACCGTATCCTGATTGCCATCCGAACCTTCGGACTGATATTTTATTTTCATTAATCCATCTTGAACTGTCACCTTTTACAGCTCGCATTAGGTCTGATAGTGGTTTTGTGGTATTGTGGATGCTCATAAAAATATGTACATGGTCAGGCATTCCTCCTATCGCTATTACGTTATCCCCATTATTTGTGATTATAGAAGTGATATATGCATATAGGTTGTTTTTCCATAGATTGGATATTAGGGATTCTCTGTTTTTTACGGAGAATACAGTATGGATGTAGATGCTTGTAAATGTGTTTGGTTTTGTGATAAATTCTTTCATAATACATTATTTTTAATTATTTGTTTTTATAATAATAACATATATTTTTGTTTGATTATTGTACGATATAAAAAAATATTTTTGTCCTATGCGAGGGTTGCGGTTCCACCGCAAAAAATTAATCCTGTAATCATCTTCATCCCCTATGCGAGGGTTGCGGTTCCACCGCAAAAAATTAAACCTGTAATCATCTTCATCTCCTATG
>CACXXY010000035.1:2986-19001 GCA_902771655.1 uncultured Bacteroidota bacterium
GTAATCATCTTCATCCCCTATGCAAGGGTTGCGGTTCCACTGCAAAATTCCACACCATCCCATTATATTTTCCTGAGAAAATAATTGGCACATTAGCACATTTACAAATTGGCACATTAAAATATTTTGTATCTTTGCAAATTCTAATGTATTGGTATGAAAAAGAAACTTTTTGCTCTCTTTCTGATTGTTGCGACATGCGTTTGTGCGTATGCACAGGAAAATCAGGATACTATAGCCAAAGTGAAAAAAACTAAGGTGAAAGAAAAAGTCGAGAAGGTTTTTAATCCGAATGGGGAAGAAAAACCCGAGATTGTGCGCGACAGGCTGAACATCGACATCTATCATTCTTTCTGGATGGGAATGCCACAGGAAGTGAAACATCTGAAGTTCGATCCGGGCTTCTCGGTGTCCGCCCTTTGGGATTTCAAGGTCTCCAAGAAAAGTCCTGTCTCCTTTGGCGTCGGTCTGGGTTTCTCTTATTTTTCGCAATTTACCAACTCCTTGTTGAAAATCAGCGATGGCTGGATAATGAAGTACTATGTCATCAACAGTGACATCAAGTATAAGTTGAACCGTATCAATTACATGAATTGCAACCTGCCAATCGAGTTCAGATACCGCCATAGACAAAGCGGATTCAAGTTTTCTATTGGCGTGCGTGTGGGTCTGATTGCCGAAGTGTCACAGAACTATAAGGGCGCGGATCCCGAAGGCGGCTCAATGGACAGATGGTACAAGAACCGTGAGATATATAATACGCAGAGAATCAGTGTTGAAGCTTATACGCGTATCGGCTGGAAGGCCTTTGCGGTCTTTTATGGCGTGCATATCAACAAGCTCTTCAATAATGGTACAGGCCCTGCTGAGTTCCCCATGTCGTTGGGTCTTTCCATCAGCCTTTTTTAATCTTTTTTAATAGCATTTGATTTATTTAACGATATTGATTTAACTAATTTTAAGTTTGTTATGTCAGCGTATCTGTACAGTAATGTGAATAAGGTGACCACCAATATTTTGCAGCGTATGCGCAATGAGGGGGAGAAAATCGCTATGCTTACCGCTTACGACTATTCCACTGCGAAGTTGTTGGACATGGCCAAAATCGATGTGATTCTGGTGGGTGATTCCGCCGCCAATGTGATGGCCGGTTACACCACGACCTTGCCCATCACCCTCGACAATATGATTTACCACGCATCTTCTGTGGTGCGTGCTGTTTCGCGTGCCCTGGTGGTGGTGGATATGCCCTTTGGCACCTATCAGGGCAACTCCAAGGAGGCCCTGCATTCCGCTATCCGTATCATGAAGGAATCTGGTGCCGATGCCGTGAAAATGGAAGGTGGTGTCGAAATCTCCGATTCAATCGACCGTATCTTGTCCGCTGGCATTCCCGTGATGGGGCACCTTGGACTTACTCCACAGTCAATCAACAAGTTCGGTACATACGCCGTTCGTGCTACCGAAGAGAAGGAAGCCGAAAAACTGATTTCTGACGCCAAGGTGCTGGAAGAACACGGCTGTTTCGCCATTGTGCTGGAAAAGATTCCCGCTGATTTGGCCAAACGTGTCACTGAAAGCGTTTCTGTCCCGACCATCGGTATTGGTGCAGGTGCGGCCACATCAGGCCAGGTGCTGGTATTCCACGACATGATGGGCATCACACAGCAGTTCTCGCCGCGTTTTCTGCGCCGCTATCATTCTTTGGGTGAGGAAATTATCAATGCTGTTTCCCATTATATCAGTGATGTGAAAGCGGTGGATTTCCCCAATGATAAAGAACAGTATTAATGAGCGAATCCCATCCGAAGACTGTCCTCTGATTATTGTCAATAAACACAGAAACTGTGGATTTTCAGAATGAAAAGTAACAGTATAAATGAACGGATTCTATATGAGGATAATCATCTGATTATTGTCAACAAACTGCCAGGAGAGATTGTGCAAGGTGACAAAACTGGAGATCTTCCCTTGGTAGAAGCAGTGCGCGAATACATCAGAGTAACTTATAACAAGCCGGGAAATGTGTTCTGCGGCTTGGTGCATCGTATCGACCGCCCTGTGGGGGGGGCTGTGATTTTTGCCAAAACATCCAAGGCTCTGGCCCGTATGAACGAAATGGTGAAGAATCACCTGATCCGTAAGATTTACTGGGCATTGGTGGAAGGGTGCCCTGAACAAGAAGAGGGTACTCTGACGGATTTTCTGCGAAAAAACGAGAAATTGAATAAGAGTTTTTGTGTTGATGAGCATGTCGAGGGCGCACGGAAAGCGGTGCTGTCGTATAAAATTGTCGAAAAATACGATCACTATTCATTGCTGGAAGTGGAACTGCAGACCGGCCGCCATCATCAGATAAGGGTGCAATTGTCCGCTATGGGACACTGCATCAAAGGGGATTTGAAATATGGCGCGAAACGCTCCAATCCCGACGGCTCCATCAGCTTGCAAGCCCATCGGCTTATCTTTGAACATCCCGTTTCACATCTTCTGATTGATGTGGTGGCGGACGATTCGACTAAACCGAAATTGAGTGTATGACCATCATAAAGAACAGACTTTGCTCAAACTATATTTGTGCAGACGACCATACTAAAACGAAATTAACTGTATGACTCCCGATGAACTGATTCAGGCCTTTTGCCCGCAGGAAAAAGCACAGATTGCGGAAGTGTTTCTTCAATCTAAAGAATTGAGAAACATTTCTTTATGTGGCCTGAATGAAACCTCGTTGGCTTTGCTTACCGCCTCGCTTTTCGAACATCTGAGGCAACACCAATTGTTTATTTTCCCGGAGCGGGAATCTGCCGCTTTCTTCTATCATGATTTGGAATTTCTCTTGCATGATCAGGATAAAACATTGCAAGAGAAGAAAATACATTACTTGCCCGCATCCTATCGTAGAGCTTCAAAATATGAGGAGATTGATAATGCCAATGTGAAGTTGCGTTCGGAGATTGTCAACAAGTTGACACAAGAAGATGGGCATTACATTATTGTCTCCTATCCAGAAGCTATCGCGGAGAAAATCCTATCCAAAAAATATATCAAAAGTAACTCTTTTACAGTTACTAAGAACGAAATTTTGCCAGTGGAGACTTTCCTCGATTTTTTGTTTGAATACGGATACAAGCAAGAGGAATTTGTCTTTGAACCGGGACAATTTGCATGGCGTGGCGGTATCTTCGATGTGTATTCATATTCCGAGGAATATCCATACCGTATTGAGCTGGCTGGTGAACAGGTGGATTCTATCCGTCAGTTCGACACTAATACGCAATTATCTGTAAAAGAAGTGGATAAACTGCATATTATGCCGTATCTCTCTTCTGTGGAAACCGTGGAACAGCGGGTGCCTATGATGGAATTCTTGGGCAAGGATACGGTATGTTGGCTGAAAAACATACGGGATGTCCGCAGTCAGTTGAATGCTAATTTCCATAAGATGGAAGAGGAGTTCCTGGCTGATGACGGAAAAACTACTGTGCTTAATCCGACTGATTTTTATATTGATGGCGATAATCTTTGTGAAGAACTGGCAAAATACAGCTGTGCTGAGATAAATTCCAATACACTAGAAAACAGTTGTTTAACGCTTGATTTTGACATTAAACCGCAAAATTCTTTCGGCAAGAATTTCGACCTGCTCTTGGCAGAATGGATAGAGAATCTGGAACATGGCTATCAGACACTTTTCTTGTCGGAGAATGAGAACCAGCTGGGCCGTGTGGAAATGGTGATGCACGAGCTGTTGGACAAGTATAATGCGGCGAAGAAAACGGAATACACTATTGGTCAGCTATATACGCCATGTAATTTTGTATTGCATGAAGGCTTTACAGATGTCCATTCGGGACTGTGTGTTTATACTGACCATCAGTTTTTTGAGAAATACCATCGTTTTTCGATTCGTGATCGTTATAAGAAGAGTGAGCAATTCACGCTGAAGGAGATTTATGACTTGCAACCGGGTGACTATGTGGTTCATATCGACCATGGCATCGGCATTTACGAGGGCTTGCAGAAGATGGATGTGAATGGCAAGGAACAGGAAGTCATCAAACTCTCGTACAAGGATGGTGATCTGCTCTATATCAGCATTCACTCGTTACATAAAATCAGCAAGTATGTAGGAAAAGATGGCATGCCGCCCAAGTTACACCGCTTGGGTTCCGGTACGTGGGAGCGGGTGAAAGAGAGGACCAAGAAGCGGGTGAAAGAGCTGGCTATAGACCTGATTCAGCTGTATGCCAAGCGCAAGGCTAAGGATGGCTTTGCATTTTCGCCCGACAGCTACTTGCAGAATGAGCTGGAGGCGTCGTTCATATACGAAGATACCCCCGACCAGGTGAAATCACTGAACGAGGTGAAAAACGATATGGAAAGCCAGCATCCCATGGACCGTTTGATATGCGGGGATGTGGGCTTTGGCAAGACGGAAATAGCTATCCGTGCGGCTTTCAAAGCAGTGGCCGATAGTAAGCAGGTGGCTGTTTTGGTGCCGACCACGGTGCTGGCTTTACAGCATTATACCACCTTTTCAGAGCGTTTGTCGGGCATGCCATGTACGGTCGAGTATGTCAACCGTTTCAAAAGTGCCAAACAAATCAAGGAAACTTTGAAGAAACTGAAAGAGGGCAACATAGACATCATCATTGGAACCCATCGTCTGTTGAGCAAGGATGTGGAATTCAAGGATTTAGGTTTGCTGATTATTGATGAGGAACAAAAATTCGGTGTGGGTGCCAAGGAAAAACTGCGTGAAATCAAATACGATGTGGACACGCTGACGATGTCGGCTACGCCTATTCCGCGTACCTTGCAGTTCTCGCTGATGGGTGCCCGTGATATTTCGGTTATCACTACCCCTCCACCGAACCGCTATCCGATCCAGACAGAAGTGCATCTCTTTGATGAAGAGTTGATTAGGGATGCCGTATCCTACGAAATTAGTCGAGGCGGACAGGTGTTTTTTGTGCACAACAAGGTGCAGAACATCTACGAGGTGGCTGGTCTGGTGCAACGGCTGGTACCTGATGCCCGCATTGCCGTGGGGCATGGACAAATGGAGGGTGCCCAGTTAGAGGAAATTATGCTGAAATTCTTGGCGGGTGACTACGATGTGCTGGTATCAACCACCATTGTGGAGTCGGGCCTGGATGTGACCAACGCCAACACCATGATTATCAATGATGCTCAGAATTTTGCCCTGAATGTGCTGCATCAGCTGAGGGGCAGGGTGGGGCGTAACAATAAGAAGGCCTTCTGCTATATGCTGGTGCGTTCGTTTGAGGAACTGAATGAACAGGCACGCAAGCGTTTGCAGGCCATCGAGGATTTCTCGGATATTGGAAGTGGCTTGCAGATTGCCATGCGCGACTTGGATATCCGTGGTGCTGGTGACATTCTGGGTGCCGATCAGAGCGGCTTTATCAGTGAAATCGGTTTTGAAATGTACCAAAAGATTCTGAATGAGGCGATTCTGGAACTGCACGATACAAATCCCATCGAGTTGGATATGGCCGACAACTCGGCTTTGCTCTTGCGAGACTGCCTTTTGGAAACCGATGTCCGTGCCATGTTGCCTACCGATTATGTCAGCAGTGTGAGCGAGCGTATGAGTCTGTATAAGGAATTGCAAGGCATGAAAAAAGAAGAGGAGGTGGAGGCTTTCCGCAAGAAATTAGCGGACATGTTTGGCCCAGTGCCTGAGGAGGCCCAGGAGTTGCTGCGCACCATTCCCTTACGACGCAAAGGCGCGGAGATGCATCTGGAGAAAATTTCCATGAAAAACGGCAAGCTGATGGCCTATTTTGCCCCGTCCATCAATTCTCCATTTTATCAGTCGGAATTGTTTACCCGAGTGTTGGCTTTCATGCAGAAAAACCACCCCAAGGTGCAAATCCAGGAACACAACCAAAAGGCTGTGCTCACCATCCATGGCGTACCTACGGTCAAATCCGCTGTGCACTGGCTGAACCAGATATAAAATTGGTTGTTAAATTTGCACGTCTGTGTTTAATTTGAGGATTTTATGTAATTTTGCAAAAAAATACCTGCCATCATGAATACCTCCGACACCATTTGTTCCATTTCCACGCCTCAGGGCATCGGCGCTATCGCTATTGTGAGAATGTCTGGTTCTCAGTCATATTCTATCGCGCAACAGTTGTTCAAATTCGATTTCACCAGTTTGCATCCGTATGAAGCCAAGTATGCGGAATTATTGGATGGAGAGCAACTTGTGGACCAGGTAATGGTGCTGAAATATGCAGCCCCTCATTCCTATACGGGTGAGGATATGGTGGAAATTTCTTGCCATGGTTCCACCTATATACAGCGGAAAATCATGGAATTGTTGCTGGAACACGGTTGCCGTATGGCTAATCCTGGCGAATATACCATGCGGGCGTTTATGAATGGCAAGATGGATTTGCCACAAGCTGAGGCAGTGGGCGATTTGATTGAATCTCAATCCGAAGCCTCTCATCATTTGGCTGTAAACCAGTTGAAAGGCCAATTCTCCGCTAAAATAAAGGAATTGCGTGCGCAGTTTGTGGAATTTGCCTCTTTGTTGGAACTGGAACTTGATTTTAGCGGGGAGGATGTGCAGTTTGCCAACAGAGACCGTCTCTCGGCTTTGTTGACAGCCCTGAAGAATGAAGTAAACAGTCTGATTGACAGTTTTAAAATGGGTAATGCTATCAAAAGTGGCATTCCTGTGGTGATTATCGGCAAACCTAATGTGGGCAAGTCAACTTTGTTGAACACCTTGCTGCAGGACGAGCGTGCTATCGTTTCTAATATTCCTGGCACTACCCGCGATACCATCGAGGATGTGTTGAATATTGATGGTGTCACTTTCCGTTTTATCGACACGGCAGGAATCAGAAACTCGGAGGATGTAATTGAGAATTTTGGTATCGAAAGGACGTATCAGGCTGTGGCAAAAGCGGATTTGATTCTCTATCTGGTGGATGCCGCCAACACTTCTGTGGAAGAAATTCAGGAAGAAATCAATTTCCTGAAAGAAGAAGTGGATATGTCGGATAAAAAACTGATTATTGTAGCCAATAAAATTGACAGTCTGACCGAAATGCCGCGTCAAATCAGGAAACTAAAAGATTATGACCATGTCTATATCTCCGCAAAAAGAAAGGTTAATATTGAGGCTGTCACAGATTTGTTATTGGCATGGGCCGCACAGCACAAGATATCCGATTGCGCGATGTTGACCAATGTGCGTCATTATGATATTTTCTTGAAAATCAGAACTTCCATAGAAAATGTTGAGAAAGGCTTGGCTGATGCTGTGCCCACAGATTTGGTGGCCATTGATGTGCGAGAGGCTTTGCATTATCTGGGCATGGTAACGGGCGAAATCGCCACCGACGACATCCTCAACACTATCTTCGGCCATTTTTGTATTGGAAAATAAACAGTTGACAATTAACAATTAATAATTTATAGTTAATGGTTAATGTTCGTTACCTAATTGCTGCAAAAACTAAAACTAAAACTGTCAACTATCAACTATCAACTATCATTTTATTCCCTGTCCCAATGAAAATCTCTTTATTCGATGATATGTCCCAATGCACCGAGGCGGAAGTGAAGCGTTTGTTACCTTTGGTGAGTGAGCAGCGGCGTGAGCAAGCTCTGCGTTTCAAACATCTGTTTGGACAATTCGCTTGCCTGAAATCATACGTGATGCTTAAACAATGCGTATCGGATGTGATGGCTGATGATGTTGAAAATGAAATATTCAAGAGTGATTTGATGGGGTGGAACGGTTTGTTCGTATATAATGAACACGGTAAACCTTTTATGCAGGACATTAATACCGGAATGGAAATTAAAGGTGTCGATTTCAGTATCAGTCATTGCCAAAAAGGAATTGTTGTTGTTTTGGCATCTCAAGCTGTTGGGATAGACATTGAATGCTATCGTCATGCGGAGGATTCATTGCTGAAAAAGACCATGAACGATTTGGAAATTATGGGAATTAAGGCTTCAAATAATCCTGCAAGGGAGTTCGCATTTTATTGGACGGCAAAGGAGGCTTTGTTGAAGTTGAAGGGTACTGGCATTGTCGATGAACTGCCTCAGGTTTTGTCAGGTTTATACCAAGCACCATATACTATTAAGGTACATGACGGTGTGGATAAAGGCTATGTTTATACGGTTATTTCCAGCCGAATGTAAAATTCCTTCGCTCGTTCTTTGATATTTTTGTTAAAAATATCAGCCTATTTGTATAAATTATTAATAATCAATTAGAATAAATTTCCATTCTATAGTTTTCCACATTGTTCTTTGTTGTACTTTTGTGTAAACAAATAAAACAAATGAATATGAAAAGTAATTTTGAAATGAAAAGTGAGATGTTCACTATTAAAGCGCAAAGGGTACTGTCGGTAGAAGAAGTAGCCAAAATTTTCAAGGTTGAACCGAAGGAAATCGTTGAGTTAGTCGAACAGTACAGTGACAGATTCCCTCATGGTTATTCTTACAGGGTGAAGAATGACAAAAGGGATGATCTGATGTTTTCCGAGAAGGGTATGTATATGTTGTCTGCATTGGTAAAGTCGCCTATAGCCAAGGAAAAGTGCTTGGATATGATAGAGTCGTACAAGGTGTTGATGGATTTAGCGGACGAGATGGTAAATGCGTTGCAACATGTTCGAGAGGGAGATGGTGAAAAAGAAGGACACGAGCTCAAGGTTATCAGTGTTTCGAGTAATGAGAATGAAGCTCCAGAGGAGTTTGACATTGTTGATGAGAATATTGACAAGCAAAACCATACACAAAAAGAAAGTTGATTACATGTTTTCCATTTTTCATAATTCCATTTTGAGTCTTTTTGTGTAAAATGAAAACGGGAACCCCGAAGAGTTCCCGTTTTCTATAATCAGTATAGAAGATTTCTGATTAGTAAGCAACGCCTTGAGCGATCATAGCGTCAGCAACCTTGATGAAACCGGCGATGTTGGCACCCTTGACATAGTTGATGTAACCATTCTTTTCAGTACCATATTTCACGCAGTTTTCATGAATGTTGTTCATGATGCCGTGCAGTTTTTCATCAACTTCAGCAGCGGTCCATGACAAGTGCATTGCGTTCTGGCTCATTTCGAGGCCTGAAGTAGCAACACCACCAGCATTAGCGGCTTTACCGGGAGCGAATGAAACTTTCTTCTTCTGCAGAGCGGCAACAGCGTCAGCGGTGCAACCCATGTTAGAAACTTCAACAACGTATTTAACTTTGTTTTCGATAAGTTTCTTGGCATCGTCACCGTTCAGCTCGTTCTGGATAGCGCAAGTCATAGCAATTTCGCAAGGAACTTCCCAAACTTTTTTGCCTTTGAAGAACTTAGCTGATTTGAACTTCTTAGCGAAAGGTTCAACAACATTGTTACGTGTTGCGTTCAGTTCGTTCATGTATTCAATCTTTTCGGGAGTGTTGATACCTTCTTCGTCGAGGATATAACCATCGGGGCCAGAGATAGCAACCAGGTTAGCGCCGAGTTCAGCCAATTTCAGAGCTGTACCCCAAGCCACATTACCGAAACCGGAGATGATGCAGCGTTTGCCAGCCAGTTTGTCTTTCTTAGCGGCCAACATGCCTTCCAAGAAATAAACAGCACCGAAACCGGTAGCTTCGGGACGGATCAGAGAGCCACCCCATTCCAGACCTTTACCAGTGAGAACGCCAACGTGTTCGCCACGGAGTCTCTTGTATTGGCCATACATGAAACCGATTTCACGGCCACCAACGCCGATATCACCAGCGGGAACGTCAGTGTCGGCTCCGATGTATTTCTGCAGTTCGGTCATGAATGCCTGGCAGAAACGCATAACTTCGCCTTCTGATTTGCCTTTGGGGTCGAAGTCAGAACCACCTTTACCACCGCCCATAGGCAGAGTAGTCAGTGAGTTTTTGAAAGTCTGCTCGAAAGCCAAGAATTTCATGGTGTCTTCAGTTACGGTCGGATGGAAACGGATACCACCTTTGTAGGGTCCGATAGCCATGTTGTGCTGTACACGGTAACCACGGTTAACTTGGATTTCGCCCTTGTCATCAACCCAGGTAACTTTGAATTTCACGATTCTTTCGGGTTCGAGAATTCTTTCAACGATCTTGTATTGATCGTACTTGGGGTGTTCATTCACGAAATCGCAAATGGTTTCCAAAACTTCGGTAGCAGCCTGGATATACAGAGGTTGTCCGGGATTTTTTGCCGTTACGTCGGCTACTAATTTTTTAAGATCCATAATATTATTTTTTAAATGGTTTGTGTTTAATTTTTGCGTGTGCAAATTTAGGAATATTTTGTGAGATTTCCCACTATTTTAGAAAATAATTTTCACGATTTAAAAATGAAATAAACGGCCAGAATCAGACAGATGAATCCAAGCAGATGATTGTATGTAAATTGCTGATTCTTAAATAGTAATATGGAAAAAATGGAAAAAACGGTCAGGGTTATCACTTCCTGTATAACCTTCAACTGCCATATCGTGAACGGTCCACCGTTCTCGATAAAACCGATTTTGTTGGCAGGAACTTGAAAACAATATTCAAAGAGTGCGATGCCCCAGCTGATGAGAATGATGAGGGGCAAACCCAAATTGCTGAACCAGCTGAAGTCTTTCAGCTTAAGGTGACCATACCAGGCGAAGGTCATGAAAATGTTGGAAATGATGAGCAGTACAATAGTATAAACAGCTTTCATACACAGAGTGAGTCTTTACTTTATTCGAATCAGTTGTCGCAAGAGGCGGAGTTGGGGCATGGAAGTGCTTTTTTACATCTCGTTAGCCCGAATATCTTTGATATTCAGCTGTATGGTGGTTTTGTTGTTCCACGTGTTTTCTTCGACGTGATAAACAATGTCGAATTTTTTGTTGTTGGTTATCAGGTTGAATTTCTCGTATAAGTTGTAGCCGATTCCATCAAAGGGTGGGGTGGCCCTGTCGGGGTACAGCACGCGCATCTTGATATGCTTGCCTTTGTTGCCGACGACCTTGCCGCTGCCGTCTTCCACCACGCCATTGGTTTGGAACACGGGAGCCATATTGCCAGGTCCGAAAGGAGCGAAGCGGTTGAGATTGGCGACGAAGTTAGGGGTGATGTCCGACAGGTCGAGTGGTAAGTCAACGTTGATTTCCGGAATATAGGCGTCTTCTTCCAGGTTCTCGGCCACATATTGTTCAAAGCGTTCGGTGAATTCTTCCAGGTTTTCCTCTTTCATGGATAGGCCGGCGGCAAATTTGTGTCCGCCAAAGTCTTCCAGCAGGTCTGAGCAGCTGTCGATACCGTCGTAGATGTTGAATTCCTTTACGGAACGGGCGGAGCCTGTGATCAGTCCGTTAGAGGAACGGGTAAGCACGATGGTGGGTTTGTAGAACTCTTCCACAAGGCGTGAGGCCACAATTCCGATAATGCCCTTGAACCAGTTGGGGTTATAGATAACGATACTTTTGCGTTTTTCGTACTCGTGGCTGGTTTTGATGGTCTGGATAGCCTCTTCGGTGGCGTTGCGGTCTTTTTCTTTTCTGGCTTCGTTTTGCGTGTTGATGGTATTGCCGATGTCGGCGGATTTGTCCTCGTCCTCAACGATGAACAGACGTACAGACTCTTTCCCGCTTTTCATTCTTCCTGCGGCGTTGATACGCGGTCCCACATAAAACACCAGGTCTGAGATGGATATGACGCGGCTGAAGATGGTGTCTTCTTTCAGGGGGAAATGTATTTTGATGCCTGCTTGTTCCAGAATGGACTTGATGCCCATACGCGGGAACTTGTTGATCATTTCGAGTCCGAAATGTGCCAGGATTCTGTTTTCGCCAGTAATGGCCACAATATCTGAGGCAATGCTGATGGCCACGAGATCCATGCGGGAAAGCCATAACTCGTCGGGCAGGTCGAAGCGTTTGCAGTAGCCCTGGATGAGTTTGAAGCCGACACCGCAACCGGACAATTCCTTGTATGGGTATGGACAGTCTTTGCGTTTGGGGTCAAGTACGGCCACCGCGTTGGGTAGGGCGTCGCCTTCGAGATGGTGGTCGCAGATGATGACGTCAATACCGTATTTGTTGGCGATATCGACTTTGTCGTTGGCCTTGATGCCGCAGTCTAAAGAGATGAGCAGGTTGACCCCTCTTTCGTAGCAATATTCCACACCTTCTTCAGAGATGCCGTAGCCCTCAAGATAGCGGTCGGGGATATAGAAGTCCACGAACTTGGATGCTTCCGCACCGATGATTTCACACAAAAAGGAGTAAAGCAGCGCGACAGCGGAGGTGCCGTCCACGTCGTAGTCACCATATACCATGATTTTCTCGTTGTTGATGATGGCTTGCGAAAGCCTTTCCACGGCCTTGTCCATGTCTTTCATAAGGAAAGGGTCGTGCAACTTGGAGATGTCAGGGTTGAAAAATTCATTTGCCAGTTCGACACTGGTGATGCCGCGCGCAATCAGCAGCTTTGCCAAGGGTTTCTCAATAGATAGACTATGGCTTAGCTCGTCCGCAAGCTTATCATCAGGGGGAGTAGCAGCTATCCATCTCTTATTCATTGTTTGTATATTTATTTTAAGATTGCAAATATACAAAATTTTTTGAATAAGAATAACCGAATTACAATTTTTTTTTAATTTTAAAAAATGAAAAGGGAATTATAATTTCATCTTTTTTTCAATCTCATCGATGGCGAGTTTGATTTTCTTGTCAGTATCGTACAAATTGTTGATGGTTCTGCAGGCGTGCAACACCGTGGCGTGGTCCTTGTTTCCGCAGTAAGCGCCTATGGTAGAGAGCGGTAGCTTGGTGTATTTCTTGGCGAAATACATGCTCAGCTGACGGGCTTGCACAATCTCGCGCTTGCGTGTTTTGGCGTTGATCATGTCGATGGAAATGTGGAAATGGTCGCAAATCACCTTTTGGATGTACTCGATAGAGATTTCCTTGGCGGTGCTTTTGACGTATTTGTCAATCATTTCCTTGGCCAAATCCACAGTGATGGCCTTGCGGTTGAGCGATGCTTGTGCCAGGATGGCGATCATGGCGCCTTCCAGCTCCCTGGTGTTGGAGGTGATGCGCAAGGCAAGATAATCGACGACCTCGTCGGGGAATTCTATGCCGTTGTTCTCCAGTTTTTTACGAAGGATGGCTATACGGGTCTCCAAGTCCGGCACCTGCAAGTCGGCGGTCAATCCCCATTTGAAACGGGATAAAAGTCGCGGCTCAAAACCGGCGATTTCTACCGGCGATTTGTCGGCGGTGATGACTATCTGTTTGCCTTTTTGGTGCAGATGGTTGAAAATATGGAAGAAGGCCTCCTGGGTTTTCCCTTTTCCGCCAGCGATAAACTGGATGTCATCGATAATTAACACGTCCACAGACTGATAGAAGAAGATAAAGTCCTGGATGTTGCCGTTTTTGACGGACTCTATATATTGTTGGAAAAACAGGTCGGAGTTGACATACAAAACGGTCTTGTCCGGATGGTTTACCTTGGTTTGCAGTCCGATGGCGTGAGCCAGATGGGTTTTGCCGAGTCCCACATCTGAATAGATGAACAGGGGGTTGAAAGCTGTTCCTCCGGGGTTTTTGGCAATGGCCCAACCGGCGGAACGGGCCAGCCGGTTACAGTCGCCCTCAATGTAATTGTCGAAATTCAACGACTCAATCAGATTGGAGTTGATTTTCTGTTTTTTCAGTCCCGGTGCCACAAAGGGGTTCGGGATGACCTTGTTGGGGGTGTTGTAAACGTCTATCGGCGGCTTGACGGCGGGATTGTTGACGGCAGGACGGTAGCTTGAGGGTAGGGTGATGGTCTTGGACTGCTCTGCGGCAGCTTGTTTCTCCATCAGTACCTTGTATTGGAGTTTTCCTGTGACACCAAGCTCTCTCTTGATGACTTTTTTCAGTAAATTGACATAATGTTCCTCTAACCATTCGTAGAACAGGTGGCTGGGAAGTTGGATGATCAGTGTCGAGTTCTCAAGAGCTACAGGCACGATGGGAACAAACCACGTCTTGAAAGCGGTCTCATCAACATTGTCTTTGATGATTGCCAAACAATTTTCCCAAACCGCTTTAAAATCCTTCGTTACAGTGTTCATCGATTCTGTGTAATTTATAAAAGTTCTACTTTGTTGTGTTTGAAGATATTAACATGAATAACATCTTCGTTTTTTGATGATACAAAAATCAACAAAAAAAAGTTAGAAAAAATAAATATCCACTCTTGATTTTTAAAAATGTTTGTATATAGAAAAATGCCATTTTCCGAGGATTGTATTCGCAATTTGTTTTGATTCAATATTATAGCTTATCAACAATGATAAATAACTACTTATCTCATTGATTATCAGTGTTTTTTAATATATTTTATTAACAATTGACGCATGAATGTGAAAATTCTGTATTTTTGCATTTGAATTGCAAAAATAAGACTTTAAACTATATTATTAACACTTAAATTTTTTTATCATGAAAAAAAGTTTATTTATTATCGCAGCGATTGCATTGGTGTTCTCTTTCACCTCTTGCAATAAGAACAGCAGCTATGGTGGAAAGTACACAGGTACTTACACTTTCTTCAAACAGAATGGTTCTATTTCTACTCCGGACTCCGTGAAGAAAGGCAAAACCGTTCCAGTGTCTCAATTGACAGATGCAAGTATTCAATTGTATTACATTCTTTCATTGTCCAAGGTTTCTGATGGAGTTTTTCAAAGTTCGGAAATGCAGGCTGATCTCATGAAGCAACTTTTACAAACAATTGGTGTTGGCCAGAATGCCTCAGAAGCTATCACCAATGTGAAAATTAAAGCGGACTTTACACAGAAAGATCACCTGACTTACGTGATGACGTATGATGTGCAGCTACTTGGGGTGGCGACAGTTGAAGTGCGAATCTTGCAATTCGACGGGGATAAACAAAGTAATTAAGTCCCCTTTTGTATAAATAATTAATGTTATATATTTATTTGGTATGAAAAAGATATCATTATTAATACTTGCGTTAGTGGCAAGTTTCGGTTTGCATGCACAGGTGCAAACCTTGGCTTTTTACTCGTTCAATCAACTTGACTCTGCTCCAAACACCCAAACCCTGATTATGTCTGATGGAGGTCTTCAAATGGGTACCGCAACCATGTATCTTGATGGTACTAATGGCTCTTCCTCTTGGACTGCGGCTACCGAACTTAATAGCTTTGCCGGAAGTGCTGTCAATGCGTTGGAAAATGTTCCCTACGGCCGTGATCTCGCTTTGAGAAATTCCACGGCCAACGGTAAGTCTGTTGTATTTAATCTTTCCACAACGGGTTTCCAAGGTATGGTGCTTTCATACGCATTCAGAAGAACAGGAACAGGTTTTAATAGTTGTGTATGGGAATATAGTACAGATGGCACCAATTATACAGTTGCGACTACCAAAACATATAATACTACTGTTTCTCCGCATCAGTTGGAGACTGTGGATATGTCTGGCGTAACCGCATTGAACGACAAGGAAAATGTCTATTTGAGACTTACTGTCGATGGTTGCTCAAGTGGTTCTGGCAATGTCCGTTTGGATAATGTCAAATTTACTGCAAATCCGGAAGGACCAGATGTTTATGCTCCATACATTTTGAACGCCACGGCGACTTCTTCCAATACTGTGAACATCGCTTTCAATGAGGAACTCGACAACACAAGTGCCACTAACACAGCAAACTACGTGTTTGAAGGTGGTTATACTGTGTCTTCAGCCACTTTGAATTTTAATGTGGTGACATTGACGGTTTCTCCTGCATTTACCAATGGAGTTCCTTTCACTTTCTCCGTGCAGAATGTGGAAGATGTGGCAGGCAATGTGATGGAAGGTAGTGAATCCTTTACTTTGACCTACGGTATTCTGGACGAGTTTGTATGCGAAAATATTGCTGTTCTGAGAAGTAAAGTTGACTTTACTAGCAATGCTGGCAATATCAGAGATTCAGTGGAGTATAAGTTGGCC
>CACXXY010000036.1 GCA_902771655.1 uncultured Bacteroidota bacterium
GGTGAGTGATATGGAATCAGGGGAGGGCTTTGACCGTGCAACGCTGTCTTTGATGGGGTTTCAGCAGCAACTGCTGGAAGCTTTGGTGAAAACCGGAAAACCTATTGTGCTGGTGATGATTCAAGGTCGTCCACTGGATTTGAATTGGGCAGATGATAATGTTCCTGCTATCCTTAATGCCTGGTATCCTGGTGCACAGGGAGGCAATGCCTTGGCAGACATTGTTTTCGGCGATGTGAATCCTTCGGGAAAATTACCTGTTTCCTATCCTCGCTCGGTGGGCCAATTGCCAGTGTATTATAATACCTCTAACCGTAGAAACAATTATACGGACGAGTCTGCCCAACCTTTGTATCCCTTTGGCTTCGGACTGAGTTATACATCTTTCTCTTTTGCGGATATGAATGTTGCTAAAAATGCTGATTCAGTGACGGTTTCTTTTACGTTGACCAATACAGGTGACCGTGATGGGGCAGAGGTTGCACAGTTGTACTTGCGTCAGGAGAAAGCCTCGGTGGTGCGCCCTGAACGACAGTTAATCGCTTTTGAAAAGGTTTTTCTGAAAAAAGGAGAAAGCCAAACTGTTACGATGAAGCTTTCCCAGGAAGACTTTTCTTTCATGGATGAAAAGGGTAGGCTGAGGTTTGAACCGTCGGAATATACCTTGATGCTTGGAGCTTCCAGTCAGGACATACGACTCGAAAAAACAATAACTTTGGATTAATAATGCTGATATATGAAGATCGATATGATAACTTTGTTCTATGAAAAATAAACTCTTATTGCTTGGCATTCTCTGTTGTTGTTTGTTGCAGGCATGCGTGATTGAAGGAATATTTTACAATTATGAACATTATAACAATTTCGGTTACAAAGCCAATTTTTGGAGTGCGAAAAAATACGATGCTGCTTACGCCTACAGCTTCGGTATGAGCTACGATAATGCCAGCATTAAAATATTCCTGGATACCAAAGCTAGTGGTTTCTCAGTCCGCTGCATACAAGACTGATAATTAATAATTTACAATTTACAATTTACAATTAATAATAGTAGCCCCAATCAACTATTAACTATTAATTGTCAGTTGTCTTTTCTTTCTCGCTGTTAGCGTGTTGAGCAGCAGGCAGGTCATGGTCATGGGGCCTACGCCGCCAGGGACGGGTGTGATGGCGGAGCACTTGCCAGCCACATCGTTGTAGTTGACATCGCCGCAGATGCGGTAGCCTTTTTCGGCTTCGGGGTCTTCAATGCGGTGAATGCCGATGTCGATGACCACGGCGTCTTTCTTGACATAGTCGGCGGTAATCATTTCGGGCTGGCCGATGGCGACAAACAATATGTCGGCTTTGGCGCATATACGTTTCAGATTCTTGGTTTTGCTGTGGCAGATGGTGACGGTAGCGTTAGCGTCCTTCTGGACTAACATCATTGCCAAAGGTTTGCCTACAATGTTGCTGCGGCCCAGTACCACGCAGTTTTTGCCTTCTGTCTCTATGCCGGCACGACGTATCAGTTCCATGGTACCATGCGGGGTGGCAGGCTTGTAGCAGTCCTTGCCTAACAGCAGGTTGCCCATGTTGGCGGGATGGAAACAGTCCATATCCTTGGCCGGATCAACATGCGCCAGTACCTTGTCGTTGGAGATATGCTTCGGCAGCGGCAACTGGATGATGTAACCATCGATGTCGATGTCCGCATTCAGAAAGTCAATGGCTTTCAAGAACTCATCCTCTTTGATGTCTGCTGGAAAATGGTAAATGGAGGAGGTGAAACCCACGGTCTGGCAGTTTTTCTTGATACTGTCCACGTAGGTTTGGGCGGCGCCATCGTCGCCGACAATGACCGCTGCCAGATGGGGAGCAGCTTCCCCTTTGTCAATCATAGCCTTCACTTCGTTGGCTATCTCGGCTTTGATCTCAGCCGCAATTTTCTTTCCGTCAATTATTTGCATGGTGTTAATGTGCTAATTAGTTTATGTGCTAATGTGCTAATTTTATTTCATGTTAGTGACTTCGTGTTGATGAGCTTCGCTGTTGGTTATTTTATGTTGATGGACAACTATTAATTATTAATTTCTGTCCCCTGTCCCCTGATCACTATTTGATGTTCTCCTCCACCATCTCTTTCAGGTAGGCGATGATTTCAGGGTCTTGGATGGAAACACCGTCGAGGGCTTCGTTAACTTCATCGGTGTCAAATACATAATCAATTTCGTCGCGCTGGTAGTGGAAGATGAAGTGGATGTCGGGGTAGGCTGAGGCGGTGAGCACCACCGTTCCTGCCAGGTCGCCCATGGGAGGAGTGTCGATGTTGGTTAGTCCGAAAATGGCAGTGACGGTAGTGCCTTTGCCCTTTTCGGAGTCGATAGTCAGTGAGCCGCCAGTACGTTCGGTATTCTGTTTTAGCAAAGGCAGCCCCAAGCCGACTTTGCGGGTGGTGCGGGTGGTGAAGAAGGGGTTGACGACCCGTTCGGCCGTCTCTTTGTCCATGCCACAGCCGTTGTCAATAAAACGCAGAATTAGTTGGTCCTTGGCCTTGTCTTCAATCACCTCCAAGGTTATGTCTTTGGCTCCTGCACGGGTGGAATTTTGCAGGATGTCCATGATGTGCATTGATAAATTGTTCATAATCAAACTTTTAATAATACTCTTCTGCCGTTTTCCTGATGCAAAGCCATGCGGATTTCCTCAAATGAGCGTGTCTCAATCTCGAAATAGCAGGGTGCGATGCCCACTCGGTCGGGAATATGTGCATCCGAGCTGCGGGTGAATGTCTTGTCTTTGAGGTAAGGGTGTTGCTGAATCATCTTTTCCTTGTCGCCTTTTTCCGACAATTCCACGGCATCGTAGGGCAGGTCGAAGGGAATAAAACCTAGCTGCGAGATAACGCTGTTCTTGAGTTTGTCGATATGGGCGGGTATGAAGATGCCGTCCAGTTCCTTGACCTTGGCGGCGATTTTCTCGATGGGCTCGTCCAGACCGGAGGTCAGCAGGCGTGGCTCCTCATAAACGATGTTCATCTCCTCGTCAATCTGCACTTGATCGCCGAAGAAGTCCGGTGAGTTGGGGATGTTGGGCAGGTGCTCGTCCAGATAGGCCTGGAACTCGTCCAGCAGTTCGTGATTCTTGAAGTAGCAGGTGACGTGGGCCTCTTCCTTGGTCGTCACTTCGGCGCCGCAGAGCACGAATATGTCGCGGTTGTGCGAGTAATGCTCGGCTAGGCGGCAGTGGCGGGTGGCGTTATGGTCGGTGATACCGATGATATCGACACCGCGCTGCAGAGCCAGCTCGATGATATACTCGGGTGTCATGTCCAAATCTCCGCAGGGCGAGAAGAGGGTGTGGGTGTGAAGGTCGGCTTTGTAGATGTTCATTTTTAGTGGTCAGTGGTCAGTGGTCAGTGGTCAGTGGTTAGTGGTCAGTGGTTAGGTGTCAGTGGTAGGGAGAGTTTCGCTTCGTTCAAGGGGAGTGGGCCTCGTCCAAAGGGGAGTTTCGCACTTCGTGCTCGAGGGGAGCTCTAATTCCCCTTCTTGAAGATTCGACGAATGAGCGAGTGCAGATTCATAGTTTACTTTGAGCATGCCGAGCGAAGAGGAGAAGAAGACGAAATCTTCAACGGGTGGCCGAAGGCCGGAGTAGTGGAAGTTAGAATTCAAAATTCAAATAATAACTTTCAGTTTTCAGTTTTCAACTTTCAGTTCTTCAGCATTTCATAGATTATTCCGGAGGTCTCGAAGGTCTGTTTGTCAGTACCTAAAATCGGAATACCTTCTTCAATGGCGGCTTCGAGCGTGTCGTCCTCGGGTTTGTTGCCTTTTACCAAAACAATGGCGGCCAGCTCTTTCAAGGAAGCAATGGCCATCACGTTCTTGTGGGTTTGCAGAGTAACCCAGACATCGCCTTCCTTGGCGAAGCCCATCACATCGCTGAGCAGGTCGGAGACATATCCGCCCTTGATTTCTCTGTCCAAATTGTCGGCACCGCAGAACACGGTGAGGTTCATCTTTTCTACTAAATCTTTAACTTTCATTTTGTTATGGTGTTGATAATGTTTTTGTTTATGCTGATAATAATCGGAAATATTAATCTGCAAATTTACATAAAATTCTTCAAATGCACAAAAAAATGTGTAAATATATCTTAACCTGAGCTATAATTCTGGTGTTGGGGTGATCATGCCTTGTGCTGTACCCCGGTTCATGCTCTTTGCAGGCATACAGCCTGCGGCTGCCACGATGTGACAGCCCTACAGCCAGCGACACAATCGTCTCGAAGAGACGACATCTTATTAACCCCAGATTAGCGCAGCGTAATCTGGGGTGACGGCGTAACTTGTGTCTCGTCTCCGCGGTGCGCTATAAGCCTGCGCCGAGGAACTGAACTGGCACACCGAGGAAAGGACTCATCGTGGCTGAAGAAAAAAATCATGCGGTAGCTATAAAAAAACAAATCAACAATTCAACAGTTCAACAAATCAACAAAAAGTAGTATTTTTGCACTTCAAAACAATTCTTATGGCGAAAGACGCGGTAATCATTATCTCCGGAGGTATGGACTCCACCACAATGCTCTACGAGTACAAAGACGAAATTGCTATGGCCATCACCTTCGACTATGGCTCCACGCAGAACGGTCGCGAGCGTGTGTGCGCTGTTACACACTGTCAGCGCCTGGGTATCAAACACATCATTGTCCCGCTTGAATTCATGCACCGCTATTTCAAAAGCACTTTGCTGATGACTGCCGATGACATACCTGAAGGCAACTATAACGACGAGAACATGAAATCCACGGTGGTGCCATTCCGCAATGGTATCATGCTTGCAATAGCATGCGGTATCGCCGAAAGTAACGGTTTGAGACGAGTGATGATTGCCAATCATGCTGGCGACCATGCCATTTATCCCGACTGTCGCCCGGTTTTTGTCAATGCCATGTCGGAAGCGATGTCAGCAGGAACCTACGAAAACATTAAAGTGTGGGCACCTTATACTTTCTTGAGCAAGAAAGAGATTGCTGAACGTGGCAAGGCTATGGGACTGGACTATACCGAGACGTATTCTTGCTACAAAGGTGGTGAGAAACACTGCGGCAAATGCGGTACCTGCTGCGAACGCATTCAAGCCCTGAAAGACGCCGGCATTGATGACAAAACTGAATACGAATCGTAAGTTGTCCAGCATCATTCGATAGAATAAAAAATTAAATTGTAAATTGTGAATTGTAAATTGTGAATTGAAAAATGTATTACGTAAGAAAAACCTTGGAAATATCTTCCTGCCACCAGCTGTATTTGGATTATGAAAGCAAATGTGAAAACCTGCATGGACATAACTGGATTGTAAAAGTATATTGTCGCGCCAAAGAATTGGACAGCAATGGCATGGTATGCGATTTTACGGAGATTAAACGCCTGATTCATGGGAGAATAGATCATAAGAATCTCAATGAGGTACTGGATTTTAATCCTACCGCTGAAAATGTTGCCCGCTGGATAGTGGATACGGTGCCGAATTGCTACCGCGCTGATGTCTGGGAGTCACGAGACAACAAAGCGTCATACATCGCCGATGATGCGGTGCAAAATTTTGATTGATAATCTGACAGAATACAGATTGAAGTGAAGTTTTGATGTTTTATAGGCGAAGTGGTTATTCCCATTTTGTATAAATGTTTTAAGGAGTATTGATGGTCGGTAAATACATTTATAAAATCAACGAGATATTCTATTCTTTGCAGGGCGAAGGTTTCCATAGCGGAACCCCTGCGGTGTTTGTGCGCTTCAGTGGTTGTAATCTGCATTGCACTTTCTGTGACACACAACATCAGCATGGTTTGATGATGTCGATGCAAGAGATTGTGGATGAGGTGAATAAGTATTCTGTGGCACCATTGCTTATACTGACTGGTGGTGAACCCTCACTGTTTATTGACGAGACTTTTGTGGCTGCGTTGAAAAGTGCCACGGGCAAGATTGTCGCCATCGAAACTAATGGTACTCGTCCATTACCGGAAAATCTGGACTGGGTGACCTTTTCTCCGAAAAATAACATGGAGGGTGGTGATGACCAGCCCTGTATTTTGACCCATTGCGACGAACTGAAAGTGGTGTATTTGGGGCAGGACTTGTCGCAATACGACAGAATTGAGGCGAAACATCGTTTTTTGCAACCCTGCTACAGTCCTGATGAGTCTCAGCGCCGGCGTAATATGACCGCATGTGTTGAAGCCGTGATGTCCCACCCCCATTGGCGTCTGTCGCTGCAGATTCACAGAACTCTAAATATTAGGTAATTAATTGGTGTCTGTTTTCGAATTCAAAATTCATTCTTTCAACTTTTACTTGTCAATTTTTAACTTGATTGGCAAATTAACATATTAACAATTAGCGTATCAAATCCGTGCGTACATTTACTAATTTGCCAATTAACCAATTGACTAATTTGCTAATTAAAATTGGCACATTAGCATATTATCTCATTGGTCCATTAAAAATTTTTTTGTATCTTTGCAAGAATTTAAATGACGAAAAATAATTTCGCCATGGCATTGTAGAATTCTTTATACCAGCTATTTATGGATAATTTTATCGTTTCAGCCCGTAAGTACCGCCCGACAACTTTCAACTCAGTGGTGGGTCAAGAGCATATCACTTCAACCTTGAAGAACGCAATCAAGACCGGACAGATTGCACAGTCGTTTCTCTTCTGCGGTCCCCGTGGAGTAGGTAAGACCACTTGCGCCCGTATCTTTGCCAAAGCGTTGAACTGCCAACATCTGACTGCGGATTTTGAACCATGCAATGAATGTGATTCCTGCAAGGCATACAATGAATCGGCGTCTTTTAATGTGTACGAGTTGGATGCTGCCTCCAACAATTCGGTGGAAGATATCCGCTCGTTGGTGGAACAGGTGCGTATCGCTCCGCAGGGCGCCAAATACAAGGTGTATGTTATCGATGAGGTTCACATGCTGTCTTCAGCGGCTTTCAATGCTTTCCTGAAAACTTTGGAGGAACCGCCGGCATACGCTAAGTTCATTTTAGCCACTACCGAGAAACATAAGATTATACCGACTATCCTTTCTCGTTGCCAGGTTTATGATTTTAAGCGTATCAACGATAATGATATTATCCGTCATTTGCAATATGTGGCTAAAAGTGAGAATGTTGAAGCCGATGAAGAAGCCCTGCGCGTGATAGCAGCAAAGGCAGATGGCGCCCTTCGTGATGCTCTCTCCATCTTCGACCAGATTGTCAGTTTCTCAGGAGGAAATATCACCTATAAGCAGACTATCGAGAATCTGAATGTGCTGGATGTCGATAACTATTTCAAAACAGTGGATTTCCTGCTTGGAGATGACCCATCGGCTGCTTTGTTGCTTTTCGACGATATTCTGTCCAATGGCTTTGAAGCCCAGCATTTCATCTCTGGTCTGGCCAAGCATTTCAGAAATCTGTTGGTGGCGCAGAATCCATCAACAGTAAAGCTGATGGAGGCTTCCGACACTATTAAGAAACAGTATTCTGAACAAGCAGGAAAAATAGATAAGACATTATTGCTTAGGGCTTTGGAGTTGGCTAATGAGTGTGATTTCAATTTCAAGAACTCTAACAATAAAAGATTGTCGGTAGAATTGTGCTTGATGAAAATCAATGCCAACCACGTGTTTATGAAGAACCGGGCCGCAGCGGCGACTAAAGTCAGGCAATCACGGGAGTGATTCATCCGAGCAAAGCGCGGGGGCAGGTATTCAAGGAATATTCTCAACCGCACCCAAACAGTCCAGCCAGGCTTTTGTCCCCCCGGTTACCATGCCGGTAAAGAAAATACCAAAAATCGGCGACCTGGTGAAAGATCCGGAAACGGTGAAAGAACATGCTGATAGTTCCTCTGCGGAGAAAACGGTGGAAATGTCCGTTCTTGAGGACACAACAACCGTGCAGGGGGCTGAGACACAGTTGAAGCAAATACAACAAGAATCAGCTGCCTCTGCGGAAAATATAAGTGAATCCCAATCTGATAATCAAGAAAATCTTTCATCCGTCGGTACGGAAAACGTTGAGACTTCAGCATCGTCGGATGCTCTAAGTGACAAAAAACAGACTCCTGATAAAGCGGATAATATTACGGAAACAAAAACCGATGAACTCTCTGTTGATGAGAAGTTTAAGGAGTCATGGGGCACCATGTTCGAACTGTTGTTCCGCGAAATCGCCACCATTTATTACCCTCTGAAGGGTATGGTTCCGGAAATTAAGCAAAATGTCATCCATGTCAAGGTGAAGAATGAAAGTATGAAGGAGAATTTCGAATCCCGTACCCGCCTGGCATTGGAGTATTTGCGTAACAATTATGATTCTCGGATAGATGATATCAAGGTTGAGGTTGATGTTCAGACAGAAACTGTCAATAAGGTGATTTATGACACACAGGATAAAATGAATGACTTGAAACGGGAAAATCCTGATCTTCCTGAATTCCTGAAGATTCTGAATCTGTCAGCAAAAGATATGTAATCAAATTTAAGTGCTTATGAAAAAGATATTTACCCTTATTTCTCTTTTGGTTCCCTGCATGCTTTTCGCACAAATTAACGCGATAGATGGCATAGACCTGAATAAAGCTGTGCCCGATGGTCGCGTTGATAGTGTCTATCAGGGAATTGAACTCCCGCAATCATTTACGGGTGAGGATGTTATCATTGGTGTCACCGATTGGGGTTTCGACTACACACATCCGGTTTTTTATGACTTGCAGAAGCAGAATTGCCGTATTCTCAGGGCTTGGGACCAGTTCCGCAATGCGGGACCTGCACCGGAAGGCTTTGACTATGGAACGGAGCTGGTGGGACAAGAGGCTTTGTTGGCTGCACAGTGCGATACATTCAATGTGTATGAGTATGGCTACCATGGCACACATGTGACCAGCATTGCTGCGGGCTCTGGCTCTATGAGTGGCTCTTTCCGTGGTGTTGCTCCTGGCGCGAATATTATTTTGTGTACTTTCCTGGTGAGCGAGCAGGCTGTGATTGACGCTTTCCACTGGATGTATCAGGTGGCACAACAGGAACAGAAACGCTTGGTGATCAATATGAGTTGGGGCTTGTATTATATGGGCTTTATGGATGGAACAGGCCCGGTGGCAGAGACCATGCAAGAACTGTCAGACCTGGGCGTTGTCTTCGTGACCAGTGCTGGCAATAACGGTGATGTGAAATTCCATCTGCATCAGGATTTCAACACCAATACCGACACCTTGATTTCACAAATCGGCTTCGCTGATGGTGGAGGATCCTATACATACGGACAGTCTGTCACGATGACGAGCTCCCCTAACACTTCTTTCCGTTATGCTATCGCGGTGGCGGATGAACAGGGCGGTATCATTGGCTATACACCTTTCTATGATACCCAACGTGGCGATTTCAGTTTGGATACATTAGCATACGTTGTGGGTTATCCTGTTGAATACAAGATTGACAATGTGACGGCTTCTGTGCCCAATGGCCTTCCTCATGCTCGTCTGAGAGTGAAAAAGTCCATCTATGGCGGGATTATATACGCATTGGCAGTTGCTGCTGATGAAGGTGACTTCCATGCGTGGAATGTGATAGAGTTGACCAATGATGTGGGTAACTGGGGCGGTCCCTTCAGCTCCAAGGGTGCGGGATGGACTGCCGGTGACAAAGAATACGGTATTGGAGCTCCCGCCAACACGGCATGCGCTATCTCGGTATCGGCTCATCAGGCAAGACAGAAAAACAACACAACTGGAGAATTTACAGGTAGTGGCGCTATGGCAGGTTTCACCAGCTGGGGGCCAGTGATTGGTAATCCCGACAAACCAGATATCTCCGCTCCTGGACAGAGCGTGATGGCGGCACTGTCAAGCTACACCAATTCAACCGATCATTCACCTTCCAATACGTTCTATTTCAATGGCAGGTCATACGGCTTTTGCTCATTGTCTGGCACATCGATGTCCTCGCCTTTTGTAACTGGGGTGGTGGCCCTGATGTTGGAGGCAAATCCGTACCTTACTCCGGAGCAGGTGAAATATATACTGAAACAAACCGCTTATCATGACCAATACACAGAATCGGCTCAGCCGTTGACCGTCGGAGCAGGTAAGGTGGATGCCTATCAGGCTGTTTTAATGGCTCTGCATGCTGATGGTATAGAACAACATTCTGTCAGCGACAGCCGCTGCCGTGTGTATCCTAATCCCGTCGAAAACAAAGCCTTTGTGGTCATTGAAGGTGATGAAAACCTGTATGACGTACAATTGTTTGACATGTCGGGCCGCCAGCTGATGAGCCAGGCAATGACTTCAGGTGTAAATCATCTTGACATGCAGGCCTACGCCTCAGGTTGTTATTTCATCAGAATAAATGATGGTAAAAACATAATTACCAAAAAGATAATAAAACAATAAAGTTGTATGGCTGTCATGTTATGGCAGCCGCGTGAAAGAACCTGATAAAACAATATTAATATCTAATCCCATAACTCAAAATCTCATGGAAAAAGCATACGTCCCCGATCCTGAACTCGAAAGAAAGATGATTGTGAGGAAATACCGCGATCTGCTCAGCTATATGTATGACAAAACTACTGTGGAGCAGAGAAAGCTTATCCGTAAGGCATTTACCTTGGCGGTGAATGCCCATAAGGATATGCGCCGCCGCAGCGGTGAACCCTATATCTATCATCCTATTGCCGTGGCAAAAATTGTTACCCAGGAAATTAACCTGGGAACCACTTCCCTGGTGTGCGCGCTTTTGCACGATGTGGTGGAGGATACGGATTATACCCTCGATGATATGCGTGAGATTTTTGGCGAAAAAGTGGCCAGAATCATTGATGGACTTACGAAAATCGAGGACTTGGTTATCGATAGCAATGTCTCTATCCAAGCCGAAAATTTCAGGAAGATATTCTTGTCCATGTCGGAGGATGTGCGTGTTATCCTGATTAAATTGGCCGATCGTCTGCATAATATGCGTACCCTCGGTTCCATGCCCCCGGAAAAGCAGTGGAAAATCGCCTCGGAAACCTCTTATTTCTATGTGCCAATTGCCCATCGACTGGGTTTGTATGCCATCAAGAGCGAACTGGAGGATTTCGCCATGCAATATACCGATCCGGTCACTTACCGTTTCATCGCCAATAAGTTGAAGCATACGGAGGCTGACCGTCAAACTTTGATTTCAGACTTTGTGAAGCCGATTCAGGATAAATTGAAAGCCGAAGGAATAGTGGCCGAAATGTCAAGCCGCACCAAGTCGGTGTATTCGATATATCAGAAAATGAAGCGTAAGAATATCAATTTTGAGGATATCTATGATATTTTTGCGGTACGTTTTGTGTTTGATTCCGATCCGAAGGATGAAATCCGTACCTGTTGGGCCATTTATGCCATCGTGACCAGCCTTTACGAGACTAATCCAGAGCGTGAGCGAAACTTTTTGGCACATCCTAAGCCGAATGGATACCAGTCGTTGCATGTAACAGCTATGAGCAAAGCCGGTAAATGGGTGGAGGTGCAAATCCGCTCGCGCCGTATGGACGAGATCGCTGAGAAAGGTTTCGCCGCACATTATAAATATAAGGAAGAAAACAGAACCCCTGACGAATATGACAATAGGGTAGAGGAGTGGCTGATGAAAATCAGGGAAGTGCTCAATAGCGACAAGACCAACGCTATCGATTTCTTGAATGAAATCAAGTTGAATCTTGACCTGAAAGAAGTTTTTATTTTCACACCGAAAGGTGATATGAAACAGTTGCCGGCAGGATCCACCGTGCTGGACCTGGCCTACGACTTGCATACCAATTTGGGCGATCATTGTATCGGAGCCAAGGTGAATTTCAATATAGTCCCCATCAATTATGTTCTGAAAAATGGTGACCAGGTGGAAATCATCACCTCCAAAAAACAATTTCCCAAAACCGAATGGTTCGATGTGGTGAAGACCTCCCGGGCCCGCGAGCGTATCAAGGATGCGATCCGTCTGGAACAGAAGAAGTACACCAACAAGGGTATGTCTATCTTGAAGCGTTATTTCACCCATTTGGGTTTGGCTTTCACCCCGCAGAATATCGGTAAAGTACAGGCGGAGACAGGCATCAAGTCACCTATTGAATTTTGGGACTATGTCTCTCAAAACAAGCTGACAGAGGACCGTGTCCGTAAGATGTTCTCAAACGAGAAAAACAGTGATTTGGAGGAATTCCAGAAAAAGGTGACCGATGAGATTACCAACAAGCCGCTGAGCCAGCTGATAGAAGAGGAATTGACCGCCCACCCGTCGATGTTTATGCTGGACGATACTTCCGAGAATATCCGTTACAAGCTGTCCCCCTGCTGCAATCCTATCCCTGGTGATAATGTGGTGGGTTTTCAAATGCCTAATAATGAAATTGTTATCCATCAGACGAAATGCCCAAAGGCCATCGAGCAAATGTCGAAATTCGGCAACCGTATCATCAAAACCAAGTGGCGTAAAGAACAGAATCTTGCTTTCTTGTCGGGATTACGGCTTACCGGTTTCGATAAAAAAGGTATGCTGAAAGATATTATTAATATTGTCACTTCCCAATTGAACCTGAACATTCGTTCTTTGAATATTGAGACCAGAGACAATGTTTTTTCCGGAACTTTGATGCTCTATATTGAAAATGTTCATGCTCTGAATGAGCTGATTGCAAAACTGCAGAAAATAGACAATTTGGAAAAAATTGAGCGAATTGGTTACGATTTTGAGTAAAATTCGTTTCTGAACATGTTGGAGAAAAGTGTGGAAAAAGTCAAATTAACATTTTTAAATACTTGAAGTGCAAACGATTGAATAACGCATTCTATTCTTAAAAAAAGTTAACGGCCATATCAAAAAAATGTGGTATATTTGCAACCTAAAACTTAAAATAAATAACTATGGCAGAAATTATTGACAAAGTACAAGCGATTATTGCTGAAAAATTAAGTGTTGATGCAGCCGAGGTTACCCCGGAAAAAAGTTTCACCAATGATTTGGGTGCTGACTCATTAGACACTGTTGAGTTAATTATGGAATTCGAGAAGGAATTTGGTATTCAGATTCCCGATGAAGAAGCTGAAAAGATTGCAACTGTAGGGGATGCAATTAAATACATTGAAAATACTATCAACAAATAGTATTATTTTCCCCGCCTCTTTTTTATGAAATTAAAAAGAGTTGTTGTTACCGGTATCGGCGCACTTACACCTATCGGAAATAATGTTCCAGACTTTTGGGACAATTTGCTGAAAGGTGTAAGTGGAGCCGCACCGATAACTTATTTCAATACAGAATTATACAAGACCAAGTTTGCTTGCGAGGTGAAAGGCTTCAATGTCCTTGACTTCATGGAAAATAAGGAAGCAAGGAAGATGGATGCCTCTTCGCATTTTGCTGTAGTGGCTACTCAGGAAGCCATTGATGACAGTGGTTTGGAATTGGCCACCGAAAATCTACAGCGTGTCGGAGTGGTTGTGGGTTCCGCTATTGGTGGTTTACAGTCACTCCATGAAGCGTTTTATACTCTTGTGGAGAACAAGGGTGTGCCGCGATTCAATCCTTTTCTTCTGCCGAAGGTGCTGATGGATTCCATATCGGGAAATATGGCTCTGCATTTTGGTTTGCAAGGGCCAAATTATATGACTTCATCGGCCTGTGCCTCGGGTGGCAATGCTATTGTTGACGCCTATAATTTTATTCGCATGGGCAGATGCGATATTGTGGTCGCTGGCGGTGCGGAGGCTTGTATCACCCAGTTGACGGTGGGTGGCTTCGATGCCATGCGAGCCTTGTCCACCCGTAATGATGAGCCACAACGTGCCTCCCGTCCTTTTGATGTGGATCGTGATGGTTTTGTCATGGGCGAGGGTGCCGCCATTTTGATATTGGAGGAACTGGACCATGCCTTGGCTCGTGGAGCTCACATCTATGCCGAAATGGTGGGTGGAGGTTTGAGTTGCGATGCTTTCCATATCACTGCCCCGCGTCCTGATGGTGCCGGCGCTGCCATGTCGATGCGCTTGGCTATGGAAGAAGGTGGAGTCATGCCGGAAGAAGTGGATTATATCAATGCTCATGGCACTTCCACTGTTATGGGTGATGTCTCCGAATGCAATGCCATTGCCGATGTTTTTGGAGATCATGCCAGCAAATTGCTGATCAGCTCTACTAAATCTATGACGGGACACATGCTTGGTGCGGCTCCTGCCATTGAAAGCATTGCCTCTATCTTGGCTATGAACAAAGGTATTGCCCCTCCGACCATTAACCTTGACCATAAGGACAGTGTCATTCCAGATTGGAATTTCTGCGCGCACAAGCCTGTTGAAAGGGATATTCGTGTGGCCTTGTCCAACTCCTTTGGCTTTGGTGGACATAATCTCACCTTGCTCTACAAAAAATATGAATAGTGATGGCTTTTCTGCATAAAGATCCCATAGCCTGCCAAATCAAGTCTTTTATCAAAAATATCTTCGGTTTCACTCCCCGACATCTTGACATATACAAGATGGCTTTGCTGCATCGCTCTTTGTCTCAGAAAGACGCTGTGGCCGGAAAACTGAATAACGAGCGCCTCGAATATCTCGGCGACGCGGTGTTAGGTGCCATTACTGCTGACTTTTTGTTCAGGAAATTTCCACTTGCCCCAGAAGGACAGCTGACAGAAATGCGCTCCAAAATTGTATGCCGCGCCAACTTGAATGCATTGTCCCGCAAAATCGGCTTGGACAAGCAGGTGATTGTCGATGCTCATGTACATGGCAAATCTGTCAATGGCGACGCTTTCGAGGCCATCATGGGCGCCATTTACTTGGATTTGGGCTATGAGAAAACAAAAAAAGTCTTTATTCATCGGATATTGATGACCCAATTGGATTTGGAGACTTTACTGACGGAAGAAAAGAACTTCAAAAGCAAGGCACTGTCATGGGCCCAGAAACGTCGTATGCAACTGTCTTTTACACACGAAGAGTTTGATAACAAATCAAACAAGTTATATAAAGTTTCCCTTTTGATTGATGGCGAACAAAGGGCGGAGGGCGAAGGCTACACCATCAAGCAGGCGGAACAAGCCGCCGCCGAACAGTTCTGCCAAGAAATAGAAGATTAGATGTTAGATGTCAGGTACAAAATCCAAAACCATTAATTATTAATAATAACTATTAACTATTAATTATTAATTGTTAATTGTTAACCCTCTCTCCTTCCACATCTTTCACCTACTTCAGCAGGTTACCCAAAATATCCCTTGTGAGTTCGCGGGTGATGGTACGGGTAGCGGCGGAAGTGGTGTTCTTTACCATCTTCTCGGTAGTCGATTTTGTTGATTTGCTCTTCTTGCCTGTCACCTTGTTGCTGACAGCGGTTCCTACGGAGGTGGCGATGGTTGCGGTGGCGGCGGTCAATACAGCCTTGACTACCTTTGAGAGGAATCCTTTGCCTTTGCCTTTCAGAATGCCACCTTTTTCAGTTTTCTCTTCTGCAGGCTCTATTTCTGTCGTTGTCTCTTCGGTGGTCTGGATAGCGTTTTCTTCGGCCTCTTTCAGCAGTTTCTCGAATGCGCTTTCGCGGTCAACGGGGGTGTCGTATTTGCCGTAAATGCGGCTCTGCTTGATGATGTCTAAGCGTTGTCCCTCGCTGATGGCGCCAATCTGTGACAGCGGGAACAGTATTTTAGCACGCTGTACGATGGAAGGGGCTCCTTTCTCGTCGAGGAAGCTGACCAATGCCTCACCGGTTTCGAGGTTCATGATGGCTTCGTCGGTTTTGAAAGCCGGATTAGGTCTGAAAGTGTCGGCAGCGGTGCGTACCGCCTTCTGGTCTTTGGGAGTGTATGCGCGCAGAGCGTGTTGTACACGGTTGCCCAATTGTCCGAGTATG
>CACXXY010000037.1 GCA_902771655.1 uncultured Bacteroidota bacterium
AAGAATACTCTAAATATAAACCTTTAGTTATCAAATGTGAGAATAATGGCATTACGACTATTTATTCATACGATGGAAGTAATCCGCGAAAATGGATTTTGACAAAAAAAATAAAGTCTAGAAAAAGGTTTAATGTTGCAGAATGCCCGTTTGTTGAATTTCATCACGACACGCTTGAAATTGTCATTAGGTCATCTTACCTGAGTTGGGGAGATGAAATAAAAAAAAGAGGCTGGCTTCTTGCTGTTAGCGATTGGATTTCCTGCAAATTTGTCTATTCGGAAGCTGAAAAGAGGTGGTTAATGATTGAAAGCGATTTCGGCGGAATATGAGGCCAGAAACCTGACGGTTCGTGAAATTTATATATTTATGCAACGTAAACACAATTTTTATGCGCAAAATCACTCTGATAATTCTCTTGTTGACCACTTTTTTGTGTGGCCGGGCACAGGATTTCCTCACTCCGGAATCATACGGAATATATAATTTCTACGATAGAGGCGATGAAACTTTGTTTCGTTTGTTGGTTACAGGGGATGATTTTGAGGGAATTATCCTGAGGAAAGCCCAGATGACGACTTACTATCTTTGCGCACCTTCTTTTTCTCCAGAATATGCTCTTATCATTGAAAAAGATCAATTGGTATTTAACAAAGCAGAAAAAAGCATCTGGAGAGCACTATCTGATGATAACAACTATCACAAACCCGATCCGATGAAGATTGTTTCTGTGAAAACAATGACGCTGCCGGTTTCAGAAGAGACATGTAAAAAACTATCAACACTATTCAGATGTGCTACTTTGACAGCCACTCATCTCGAGTTCAAACCCCAAGGCCTTGACGGCACAAGATACTACTTCAACTATGGTAGAACTCTTGCCTCCGTTTGGGTGCCCAGAGAAGGTCGCACAATGCGTTTAGTACGCATGGCCGACAGTCTGTGTTATGCTGTGCAACATCATGACACAGCAGTTTTAAATCGACAAATGAAGGTTTGTAAAGCTTTGACGCAAGAGTTCAAGAAAGAGTTTCCTGAAAGATATTTTAAAGCGGGTCATTGGAACGTACAGGAAAACAATTCGCAATGGTTTTGTATACTTACATGCGAAGATTGTATTAGACTTAAAATTCCAGACGGTAATTCAGATGGTGATACTTACGATGTAATGTACTCAGACAGCCTTGCGGCTTGGTCACGGGAAATTTTTCAGATGAACGACCTTGAGGAATATCCGACTGTGGTTATCGATAATCAACGTGTTAACCCTTTTTGCGAGGTGAAAACATACAATAATCGTATAATTAGGAAAATTACTATGCCTGAGCAGTATTGGCGCCGCAAGGTGATCTTACAAGCCGCACAACTTCCTGTGGGACAGTATTATTGGGTTATTAACGGGGAATGGGTAAATGACAGAGATTTACAGCCCACGGGCAGTAGCAATGTGTTACTTAGCAATAGCAGTACGTCATATCCTGATTGTGAACCTGAATTTCCTGGTGGAATAGATTCTTTATGGGCCTTCCTTAAAGAAAATGTCCACAGACCTGAAGGGTCTCGGGAGGTAGAAGGAATGGTGTTGGTTGAATTCGTCGTAGAAGTTGATGGCAGTATCTCAGAACCAAAAATACTAAAATCGTTAACCCCAGAATTAGACGCTGAAGCTATAAGAGTTGTTAAGCTGATGCCGAAATTTATATGGCATTCGGAATATTGCACGGTTAAACGAGTGTATTTCAACATTCCTTTTAAATTCGTAACAGAGTGAAAACTTTTTGGGTGCTTTTCAAGTGCGGAAAAAAGTTGCAACTTTGTAGTTGAAGTGTTGGAAAAAAGTTGTATTTTTGCATTCGAAATACTGGAAAAAAGTTGCAATATGTTACAAAGAAAGATTGATAAAATACTTGATAATTGGGCTGTTAAGTCAAAAAAGAAAGCCTTGTTTCTGGAAGGTGCCCGGCAAGTTGGTAAAACTACGTCAATCAGAGCATTGGGATACCGACATTACAAACATTTTATTGAAATCAATTTTATCAAAAAACCTTCTGCCAAAAGGGCTTTTGACGGAGATTTGGATGCGAACACCATCATTTTGAATCTTTCCGCAATGGGTTTTGGACCTTTTGTGCCTGGTGAAACGTTGGTCTTTTTCGATGAGATACAGGAATGTCCCAATGCCAGAGCTTCTATAAAATTTCTGGTGGAAGATGGGGCGTATGACTATGTAGAGTCTGGGTCATTATTAGGGATTCATTACAAAGGCGATGAAAATTCTGAAGAGGAGATAGGTGAAATACCTTCCATTCCGGTAGGCTCGGAAGAAACTGTGGAGATGTATCCTCTTGATTTTGAGGAGTTCTTAATGGCTTTGGGAATGACAACGGAAATATTAGGCGTATTAAGACATTCGTATGATACGATGAAGACTGTACCGGATTTCATCCACGAACAGGTTATGCGAAGGTATGCGCAATATCTTGCGGTGGGTGGCCTTCCGGAAGTGGTTTCCAATTTTGTCGAAAATCGAGATTTCACCTTCACCTTAAAAGCTCAAAATGACCTCATATCTGGTTACAGAAAGGATATTTCCAAATATGCTGGCAAAGACAAAGTGTTAGTAAAGAGAGTGTTTGATTCCATTCCATCCCAATTGGCCAAACAGGACAAGCGCTTTGTGTTGGCCGATTTGGAGCACGGGGCAAGTCGCCGCAAATATGCAGATCCCACTCAGTGGCTGATTGATGCGGGTATGGCATACTATGCAATCCAGACCAATGCTTTAAGTTTGCCTTTGTCGAATGTTGAAAACCGTCGATTATACAAATTGTATCTTCTTGATACTGGCATGCTTTGCAATATGAGTCTTCCTCGTCAGCATTTTGCTGTCATGAATGGCAATCTTGACATCAACGAAGGAGCTCTTGCAGAGAATTTTGTAGCCGCAGAGCTGGTGAAGAAAGGATACCCTTTGCACTATTTCGATCAGAAAAGCAAGCACGAACTTGACTTTGTCTTGCCTGGAAATGAGGGCATCATTATACTTGAGGTGAAATCGGGTGGCAATTATCGCAAACACGCTTCATTGGACTATGTGTTGCAACATGATTCAACGATGATCTCCGATGCAGTTGTGCTCTGTAATTCGAATGTGACAACGGCTGATCGCATCCATTACCTGCCACTCTATATGGCGATGTTTATGTAGTTGGATTCATCCGACAAAACCGTAAAATTTGTGAAAAGGTAAGGGGATATTCGTGAAATTTATGTAATTTTGCATTTTAAATGCAATAATAAAACTATGGACTCTACAAGACAACAGAAAATAGCAAAACTGATACAGAAAGAGTTGGCGGAAATTTTCCTCGCTGACGGCATTCCGGTGTATGACTGCATGATTACTGTTACCAAAACCTCCGTTACCAAGGACTTGTCGCTGGCCCGCAGCTATATCTCCATCTTCAATGCAGAAGACAACGAGAAAGTGCTCAAGGCGGTGAAGTCCAACATCAAGGAAATCCGTTATCGCCTCGGACAAAAGGTGAAAAACCAGCTCCGCATCATTCCGCAACTGGATTTCTTCATCGACGACTCCTTGGATTATATCGAAAATATTGAAAACCTGCTGAAACAGTAGCCTTGAAAAGCAATTCATTTCAAACGGCCCGCTTCATCGGATTGAGGTATCTGTTTTCTCGAGGGCCTAGTACGTAGCAGCTTCAACTCCTTCAATCCTGATTATCAGATTCTTCCGAAGGAAGGAAAAGTCTTCGCCACAGACACTTTCCCGATGGCTGAGCTGCAAAAACTCAAGAGTGTGCAAGACGTGTTTGAGGTGGTTTCAGACATGACCCTGATGACCTACAACGAGAAACAGCTGCTGGTGTCTGTCAAGGGTGTGTCTCCTGATTACCTGCATAGTATGGGCATCGACAGCTTGCTGATTGATGGCAACGCCACGCTGCAATACAGCGAGGGTCCCGCTGCGGTGATGGGGGCCATCGCCGCCGGCAATATCCAGCTGAATCTGCATAGCCCAGAACAACTGAAAGTCTATTATCCCAAACGATTACTGAAGAATCTCGCTGATCCAAGTAAGGCATTCAATATCGACTATGTCATTCCGGCAGGCGTTTTCGCTTCCTATACCGAATATGATGAAAAATATGTGTTTGTGCCACTGGATTTTGCGCGTTCCATTATGAATTATGAGAATGAGGTGACTTCCATCGAGCTGAAACTGAAAAATCCGAAGGATTATGCCAAAATCAGGACTTCCATTGAAAAGGTTTTAGGTGAAAATTATATTCTGAAAGACAAATACCAGCAGGAAGAATCCCTATACAAAACCATGAAATCGGAAAAGCTGATGGTCTTTGTCATTTTGGCTTTTATCTTGGTAGTAGCCGGTTTCAACATGATTGGAACGCTATCCATGCTCATCATCGAGAAGAAGGATGACCTGTCGGTGCTCTATGCCATGGGGGCACGCAAGTCGCTGGTACGCAAGATTTTCCTGGTACAGGGGGGCTTCATCTCTCTGTTGGGTGGCCTGGCCGGCTTACTTATCGGTCTGCTGGTATGCTTCCTGCAGATGAAGTTCCACATTGTGGGCTTGGGTGACGGCAGCAGCGGCTATCTCATCAACTATTATCCAGTACAAATTGAATGGCTGGATTTTGCTTTTGTTCTATTGACTATATTGATTATCAGTTTGATAACATCTTATATCCCGGTTCGGTATATGAAGAATATTGTTGTCGATAAAAAATAAAAAATGTAGGGACACATCGAATGTGTCCGTGTGAAAAACGAAAATGATATGAAACGAATACTGTTTGTTTTTCTTATGCTGGCAGTAGCGGGAAGTATGATGGCACAGATTCCGATCGGCACTTTCCGGGATCATCTGTCTTATAATCAGTTCTATTCGGTGGCTGTGTCAGATGATGATATCTATGCCGCCAGCGAGAATGGAATCATGTATATTTCAAAGAAGGATGTCAATTCAGGTGTGCGTGAAGGCTTGAAATGGTCAAAAAGTGATGGACTTTCAGATGTTGAAATAGCTAAGATAGCCTACGATAAGAAAAATTCTACTTTGGTAGTGGCTTATACCAATGGAAATCTTGATTTTATCAAGAATGACCAGTTGACCAATGTGCCGGATGTGAAGAATAAGCAGCTGAATGGCTCAAAAGTTATTGAGCAGATATGTTTTTCTGGCAATATTTGTTATTTGGTTTACCAGTTCGGGGTGGTAACAATTGATCTTGGCACATATCTTGTGGTGGATACATGGTACACTAATACGGTGCCGGATTTGCTTACGCGCAACATGGCACTGACAGATAATCGTATTTATCTGGCAACGACCAAAGGCGTTTATAGTATTAATAAACAGAACACTTCAGTTGCGGATTTTGGCGCATGGCAACTGGAAGGTGAACTGGGAAACAGAGAATTCAATTATCTTCAGTCTTTCAAGAATAAGGTATATGCCAATCGTCGCTCGCAAATGCGTGACGATAATTGGCAACTGATTCAGTCTGATTCGGTATTTGTTCTGGATGCTGGCCACTGGCGTTATGAACCATTGTTAGAGACGGAGGATACAAGGTTTCTTGTTTCATCTGAGGATGAACTTTTTCTGCTAAACTGGAACAGTGTGCTTGTTTTTGATGGCGGGCAGGCCTCAGTCAGGTTTTTTTATGATGATCCGTATAGAAGCCCGAGTTTGTATTCTGCGGCTGTTGACCAAGATAAGCTGTGGGTGGCAGATGATCAGAATGGACTTTGGATGTGGCATCGCGAGTACAATGTTATTGAGTTGCTGGCAGCTAATGGACCACTTTCCGACAAGTGCTACAATCTGTGTTACGAGGGTGGGGCGCTGGCATCCGTGGCAGGAGGGTATATAGGTTGGGCACCTGCCTATTTTGCCCCTGTGTGCAATTTCTTCCAACAGGAGAAGTGGAGCTCTTTGTCTTCGGAATTTCAACAATATGGTGTGGCTCGAGATATGATAAATGTGGCTATCAATCCACTAAATCCAAGTGAATGCTTTGTGGGTTCTTGGGGTAATGGCCTGTTTAAATGTGTCGATGGTAAAGTGGTTATGCATTACGATGAAAGTAATAGTCCTCTGAGGGGCATGATTGACGAAGAGGATGGAAGAGTGTCGGGACTTTGTTTCGATTCGTACGGTAATCTCTGGGTGACCAACTCTAATACTACTTTCTTGTTGATGGTGTTGAAAACGGATGGTAACTGGGTGGTTATTAATAGATTAAGAGGAGAACTCTCAACAGTGGCACAATATGTATATGTGGACTCCAGAGGCTATAAATGGATTACTTTTCCCCGTAGCACTACTCAGTCGTTGTGTGTTTTTGATGATAATAAAACAATTGAAAATCAAACAGATGACCGTCTCAGGTGGGTGGATATGAATGCTGCTGCCGAGGTGGAGTCATCGGTAGTGAAATGTATCACCGAAGATAAAAATGGAAGGATGTGGATTGGTACCAACAAAGGGGTAAAGGTGATATACGACCCTGCCAGGGTCTTTGAGGGGACCTCATATCCGAGAAATATCATTATGGAACAGGGAGGCTATGCTTCTGTGTTACTGGAATTTGAGGAGGTTTCTTGTATTGCTGTCGATGGGGCTAGTCGCAAGTGGATGGGCACTTCCAAAGCTGGCGTCTTTCTGATGAATGACAATGGTACCGAAGAATTGTTGCACTTGACTGCCGAAAACTCTCCTTTGCTGTCAGATGTGATTTATGATATCGCTATTGACGGTATTACTGGGGAGGTGTTTTTTTCTACAGACAAGGGCCTTTGCTCATACAGAGGCACGGCTACGGAAGGAAATGAAGAATATTATGAGGAAGTGAAGGTCTTCCCGAATCCTGTTCATAGCGGCTACACGGGTGTGATTGCTGTCAGTGGACTGATGGAGAACTCGTTCTGCAAGATTGTGGATGCCGCAGGAAACCTGATTTGGCAAGGCTATGCCCATGGTGGTGAACTGGTCTGGGATGGCAAGGATTTCAAAGGCCGCCGGCCTGCCACTGGCGTGTATTTTGTTTTCTCTTCCAGCAAAAGTGGAAAGGAAAAGAATGTGGCTAAGTTTTTGTTCGTCAATTGATTGGAGCTCTATGGTTGAATCTTTTAATTGTTGAGGGGGTAGTACTTTGTTTGTATCGTCAAAAGCGCTTGTCTTGCATAAAACCAAATATGCCGATTCGGGTATCGTGGTGAAGTTCTTTACGGAAAAGTATGGAACCCAGACCTTTATCGTCAAAAATGCTTTTTCCAACAAGAACAGACATCTGTTGCCTTTGCTGGCACCGCTCTCTATGGTCGAACTTCAGTTTGATGACCGAAAACTGAACCAGCTGATGTATCTGAAAGAGTTGAATTGCTACCGGCAATATCAAAATATTCCATACGATATTATAAAAAGCAGTTTGCTGATGTTTTATAGTGAACTCTTATACCGTTTGTTGTATGAATATGGAGAGGACAGCCAGTTGTATTCGTTTATAGAACGGCGAATGATGGATATGGATGAGGTGGAAAAAGTGCGTCCGGACACGCATATAGATTTTATGTTGCAAATGTCACGGATTTTGGGCTTCGCTCCAGTCACAAATTTTGACAACAGCCATCAGATTTTCTCAATCCCTCAGTCTTCGTTTGTGCATAATTGGGTGGATGAGGAACAAAACCTGTCGCCGGCTGCCAGCAAAGCCTTGTTTGCCATGATGAACGACCCCCTGCCTCAACCTGCTCCAAAAGCTATACGTAATGAATTGTTGCAAGGTATGTTGCGCTATTATAAACATCATAATGAACATATCGGAAAGATAGAGTCGGTCTCTATTTTGGCGGATATTTTGAAGGAATAATCATTGCGGAAAGTAGAGTGCCCTCATTAATTCTACAAGCATTTTTTAATTCAAAACTCAGTATTCAAAAATCCAATTTGCTAATTAACGAATTTGCTAATTTGCTAATTGAAAAAAATTGTATCTTTGCAAACTTTTTTGAAACAACATTAAACAACAAAAAACAAGTTTATGGAATCACAAGAACTTCTCCACCCGAACACTGATGAAAATCAGAATCAAGAGGTGAATTCCGGCGCTTCTATGGAAGGCCAGACTGTGGAAAACACAGATGCAAATTTAACTGCTGAACCGGTGGCAGAACCCGCTGCCGAAGTAGAACCCGTTGCCGAAACCCCCGCTGTGGAGGCTGCTGAAGCAACAGAACCCGCTCCAGAAATGGTGGCTGAACCTGCTGCTGAAGTGGTGGCTGAACCTGCTGCTGAAGCACCAATGACAGCCCCTGTCGTAGCAGAGCCTGCAACAGAACCCGCTGCCGCAGACGAACCCGTCGAAGCCCAGTCCGTTTCGGAAATGATGAATGAAATTGAAAACACGCAAGCTCCCGAGAGTGAAACTGAAGAAGATGCTGAGGTCGAACCCACTGAAACTATGGAAGATGTGGAAAAAGAATACGAAGGCTTCGATTTTGACCAGACTGTCGGTGAACTGGAGCGTGTGACTTCAGAACTGGATTATGACAGCATGAAAATGCATGTCAGCGTGCTGAAAGCCAAAGGACTTGAATTACTGAAAGCAGCCCGTAAAGCTCTGTATGACAAGTTTATCGCTGATGGCGGTAACAAAGAGGATTTCGTGGCTGAACCTACAGAACTCGAAAAGAAATTCAATGCGGCTTTGCAGCTTTTCAAAGATAAAAAAGCCCAGTATCTGGAACGTATCGAAAAAGAAAAACAAAAAAATCTCGAAGATAAGAAAGGTATTATCGAAGGCCTGAGACAATTGGTGGAATCAGAAACCAACCTGAAGGTCTTAAACGATAAATTCAAAGAATTTCAGGATAAATGGAAAGAAATAGGCCCTGTCCCCCAGAGCGAATCCAATAATCTGTGGCAGAACTATCATTTCTATGTGGAAAAATTCTTCGATATCCGACGTATCAATAAGGAATTACGTACCTTGGACCTGAAGAAAAATCTGGAACAGAAAATCAAATTGTGCGAGACTGCCGAATCATTGTTACTTCAAGATTCTGTGAACCAGTCTTTTAAGGCTCTCCAGCAGCTGCATGAAGAATGGAAGGAAATAGGTCCGGTTCCGGAAGACAAGAAAGACGAAATCTGGGAAAGATTCAAAAACGCTTCCGACCAGATTAACCAGGCTCGTAGAGAATACTACGACAAGTTGTTCGAAGAACAGCAGAATAACTATAACGCCAAGGTGGTGCTTTGCGAACAGGCTGAGGAACTGACCGCCGGCAAGACCGCCGAGAGCGTGAAAGAAAACAACGAAATCGCTGATAAACTGACCGAACTGCTGAAAATGTGGAAGACTATCGGTCCAGCTCCGGTGAAATTGAATGATGAGGTCTGGGAACGCTTCAAATCCACTCTGGACAAGTTCTTTACCGCTAAGAAAGAGTATTTCCAGCAGGTGAAAGACGAACAGATGCAGAACTATAACCAGAAAGTGAACCTGGCTATCCAGGCAGAAGGAATCGCCTCGCGTACCGACTGGAAAAACGCTACAGAAGAAATTCTGCAACTGCAACAAGAATGGAAATCTATCGGCACAGTTCCTCGTAAATACTCAGAACAAATCTGGAAACGTTTCAGAGCCGCTTGCGATAAGTTCTTCGCGGCAAAAGCTGATTATTTCTCCAATATCAAGGAAATTGAAGCCGATAATTTGAAGAAGAAAGAAGAGCTGATTGAGAAAATTCTTAACCATGAGTTTGGCGACGACAGAGCCGCTAACCTGGATGTTATCAAGGATTACCAACGTCAGTGGACTGAAATCGGTTTCGTGCCGAAAAAAGACAAAGACCGTATCTATACCGCATACAGAGAGGCTCTGGACAAACGTTTCGCCGAACTGAAAGTGAATTCCGATGACGTACGCAGAAATTCCTTCAGAAACAGAATCGATAATATCCTGAGCAATCCTAATGCTGACCGTCTGTTGGATAAGGAAAAGAAATTCCTGGTCACTAAGCTGCAGCAGTTGAAGGATGATATAAATTTGTGGGAGAACAATTTAGGCTTCTTCGCCAATTCCAAAAACGCCGATCTCCTGAAACAGGAATTTACCAAAAAGGTAGAGAATGCCAAGAAGGAAGTGAAAGAACTGGAGTACAAAATCAAAATGATGAATGCTCCTAAGAAGGAAGAGGCTCCGAAGCAGGAAGATACCCCAGCTGAGGAAACTGCTACAGAAACTCAACCAGAAGCTTAATAAAACTGAAGGTTGAAAACTGAAAATTGAAAATCAGGTGCGTCACTCCGTGGCGCACTTGTTATTTACTTGGTATCCCTCTGAAACTTCTAAAACTACTAACAACTATCAATTATTAATTGTTAATTATTAACTGTCAATTGTTTACGTATGGAAAGCCTCGATGTCCGAATCGATAAATGGCTCTGGATGGTGCGTTTGTTCAAAACGCGCTCTATGGCTACTGACGCATGCAATGCTGGTAAGGTGAAAATGAATGGTGTTAATGTGAAACCTTCCAAAATTGTGAAAAGTGAAGAATGTTACCATGTGCGTATTAACCAACTGGAGAAAGTGGTACAAGTCCTTGATAGTCCTAAAAGCAGAGTAGGGGCCGCTTTGGTACCTCAGTATTATACCGACCTTACTCCACAGGAGGAATATGACCGGGTGAAACAGCTCCATGCCCGATTCGAGTTCAGAGAGCATGGCGCTGGACGCCCTACAAAACGCGATCGCCGACAGATTGATTATCTGAAAGAGTATTACAACGAAGACTGATCAGAGCCTTTGATTACGATATCCGTCACACTGCATCGACAGTCGATAGACGGTGTTTATGACAGATCCCGCTAAATTCTATTTGGCGGGATTTTTTGCGCTTAACACATATTAACAAGTCGGTGTTAATATCGTTTCGTAATATTTTGTATTTTTGCAATTTTGTAAAATAGGTATATAATAATACGAAATATGAAGAAATTTACTACTTGGAAAATATGGGGATTGTGGCTTTGCTGTATGATGTTATCGTCGGCACTTGCTGCACGTACATTCGATGTGACACCAGACTCGTATGATACGGTTTCGCTTTGCCGCAGTGAATTGCCGTTGATGTACGATACGGTTCGAATTGATGATGCCGGCGATTATCTTATCAATTTAACTTCTTCCATGGATACCGACAGCATCGTGAGCCTCCATGTGATTGTCTTTGAAAATCCTGTGGTTGTCATAGATGGCGATATGTCCCATTGTGTCAATGGCAGATCAATTGTTTATGTTGATGATAGTTATGCTTCATACCAGTGGAGCACCGGAGATGTGGATTATTACACAATGACATCGGATTCTTCCTGTTCGGTATTGGTGACGGATGCGAATGGCTGCAAGGGAACTGATACTGTCTATTTCGAGATTATGCCTCTGCCTGTTGTGGAATTAAGCGGAAATATGTCTGTCTGTTATCAGGATACTACTGTTTTAAGAGTTACAGGTGCAATGCACTATTATTGGAGTAAAAATAGCGTAAATATCTCACATGCTGATAGTTTGGTGTATGTGGCTGAAGATGGGAATGGTTATATCGATACGATAAGATTGCGTGCGTATTCCAGCCTGGGATGTGTTAAACAAACTGAGGTTTACATCGAGGTTTATCCGAAATATCAAGGTGTTGATACAGTGATTGTCTGTCGAAACGATCTTCCCTATCAGCGATTGGATTCATTATATGATGAAGAGGGAACTTATCCTGTCCATTATCAGTCACAACAAGGTTGCGACAGCTTGATTATGATGACTTTGTTGATAAAAGAGAATCCTGAAGTGCATATTATTGGTGCCGACAGTCTTTGTGCCGACCAGCTGTCGGCGGTTACAGCTTCGGGTGCCGATTCATACGTTTGGAGCACACAATCCACCTCTCTGAGTATTGTGGTGCAACCGGGACGCTCATATTGGCTGAAAGGTACTGCCGCCAATGGCTGCTCCACTACCGACAGCATTACAGTGAGATCTCTGCAAGTCCCAGTTGTTTCTATTGAAGGGCCGACAGAAGCATGCTATGGCGATAACGTCGTCTTAACAGCAACCGAAGGTTATAGCTACCATTGGTCCGATGGCAGCTCGAATTCTACCTTGCCGATATATGCCACGGAAAGCGACACCTATCAGGTCACTGCTGTCAATGTCCACGATTGTTATGCGACAGCAACGGCTTCTTTAACGGTCTATCCGGTATATGATACCAGTATCAGTGTTATATGTTGTACCAATGACTTGCCTTATCTTTACCATGGACATTCATTCACCCAGAATGGAACGTACGAGGTGCATCTCAGCACTGTCCATGGTTGCGACAGTGTGGTACATTTGACATTGACCATATTGGAAAGTCCTTATGCCATCATCAGCGGTATCACAGATATCTGTCCGGGCTCAAGTACTTCGTTGTCGGCCAACGGCAACGGTACATTCAGATGGAGTACAGGTGCGACACGTTCGCCTATTACGGTCAATACGCCAGGTTGGTATGTGCTGACAGTGACTGCTACCAATGGCTGTAAGGCATACGACTCCGTGGAGGTGGCCCATTTGCCTTTGCCGAATGTGACTATCAGTGGCAGTAATAGTGTGTGCCGTGGCTCGGAATTGCTGCTGATGGCTTCAGGGGCATATAGTTATAATTGGAATACAGGTGTGATGGGACCGGTGTTGAGTGTTACACCTACTCAAACAACATCTTATGTGGTAACGGGTACCTCAGACAGGGGTTGTACCGCAACCGCTACCCATACGGTTACTGTAAAAGCTGTCCCTGTCGCTAATATCGCCGGTCCCGATGCTATTTGTCAGGGCGGTACCGCTGTGTTCACGGCCAGTGGCGGTGCTCAGTATGCTTGGTCTCATGGCCCGACAACGGCTTCTGTGCAACTCACAAGCGAACAGCTATATACAGTGGAAGTGACCAATCAGGCCGGCTGTACCTCCACCGCATCAAAATATCTGACGGTCAATAGTGTGCCAACGGTGTCAATCTTGGGACAGGATTATTTTTGCGAGGGAGGCTCTACCATCCTTAACGCTTCGGGTATAGGCGCGGTCTCATACGTGTGGAACAATATCAGCATTGGACAATCCTATATTGTGAACCGTCCTGGTATCTACACGGTGGTGGCTACATCTTCGGCTAACTGCTCCGCATCGGCAAGCGTAAGCGTGACACAACACCCGAACCCTGTTATCGTTGTGAGTGGAAACACCGCATTCTGTGAAGGTGAAAGCGCGCAGTTGACTGCTTCCGGAGGTCAATCATACGTGTGGAGAAATAATTATGGAGCCTTGGTCGCCAATACGAGTACCGTTACTTTGTCTGAAGGTGGCTCTTATACTGTCATCGCTACGGATGAATACGCATGTTCGTCAACGCAACCGGTGAATGTGGTGAAAAATAACCTGCCGGTAGTCTCTATTGTGGCTTCAAGCAGTGAGTTGTGCAAAGGTGAAACTGCTACTCTGACTGCCAATAATGGTGTCTCTTTCAACTGGTCAACGGGCGCCACCAGTCAGTCTATAACAGTGAGCCCCTCACAAAACACAAACTATTCTGTAACTATTACAGACCAAAACAGTTGCAGCGCTTCTGCCAGCTTGCCTGTTGTGGTACATGAGAATGTGCAGCTGCATATCAGTGGCAGTGACCATTTCTGTGCCGGTGATTCTGTGGTGTTAACCGCTTCGGGAAGTAATCAGCTGGTATGGTCAACGGGACAGACGGGAAACAGATTGGTGGTGTATGAAAGCGGGGATTATTCGGTTAGTGTCTCAAATACGGATGTGTGTGTCAGTACAGCTACACAACATGTGGACCAATATCTTCTGCCAACGCTTTCCATTTCAGGCCCGTCTTCCATTTGTCAGGGCAATAGTGCGAATTTGACAGCACTGGCCAATGAGAGTGTGACATACGTATGGAACACAGGGGCAACAACTGATAATATCAGTGTGAACAGTACAGGCGAATACAGTGTCATTGTTACCAATAATCATGCCTGTAGTACGCAGGCTTCCAAAACGGTGACAGTGCATGAGGTGCCCAATGTGACCATCAATGCGCCAGCGTCCGCTTGTTCGGGTACAGCTGTAAGCCTGAACGCTATTGGTAACGCAAGCCAATATAATTGGTCAACGGGTGCCTCGGGTTCATCAATTACCATTTATCCTTCTTCAACTGAAACATATCAGGTTACTGCTGTCAACGAATATGAATGCTCGTCAGTCGCATCAGCGACAGTCGTGATTAATCCGTCATACGATACCACCATTCGTGTGAGCTGTTGTAGCAGTGAATTGCCCTACATCTACAATGGTCAATCCTATTATCAGAGTGGTACCTACGAGCTTCATTTGACAACCATGAAAGGTTGTGATAGCACCATTCATTTTGTGTTGACAGTGAATGAGAATCCATACGCCATAATCAGTGGTAATACGGAAGTCTGTTCAGGAGAGACTACCCAGCTGTCGGCCAATGGGAATGGAACAATCAGATGGAATACGGGTTATACGCGTTCTCCGATAACAGTCAGCACTCCTGGTTGGTATGTTTTGACGGTCACCGCGGCCAATGGATGCCAGGCTTTCGATTCCGTTGAGGTGGTCCACTTGCCGCTTCCGGATGTTGCTGTCACAGGTGTGAACAGCGTATGTCGCGGAACAGAGGTGATGTTGACAGCAACAGGTGCCAACAGCTACAGTTGGAATACTGGTGTTACTGGCCCTGTAATGACAATTACTCCTCTGCAAACCAACTCATATATTGTGACAGGTACCTCTGACCGTGGATGTACGGCTACGGCAAGCCATTCTCTTACCGTGAATCCTACTCCTACTGCTTCCATCTCTGGCCCTGATGCTATCTGTCAAGGAGAAACGGCCGTGTTCACAGCAGCTGGCGGTACCAGCTATCTATGGTCAACAGGAGCTACCACTGCATCCGTGCAACTGACCAATGCCCAGCAATACACGGTTGAGGTAAGCAACCAATATGGCTGTACTGCCACGGCAAGCAAATCTTTGGAAGTGAATGTTCTTCCCACTGTGAGTATTGTGGGACAAGACTATTTCTGTGAAGGTGGCAGCACCACATTGAGCGCGGTGGGAACAGGTGTATTGTCATACCTGTGGAATAATTCAGCTGTGGGCCAGTCATACGTTGTTTCAACTCCTGGCGTATATACGGTTTTGGCAACATCTCCTGCCAATTGTACTGCGACAGCGTCAGTAACGGTCTCCCGGCAGTCTGTCCCTGTGGTCTCTGTCAGCGGTGATTTGTCATTCTGTGATGGTCAAAGTACAACGCTGACAGCAATGGGAGGACAAAATTACTCATGGCGTAACGCATACGGTGCACAGATAGCCAATACGGCATCGCTGACCCTGAGTGAAGGAGGCGCTTATTCTGTGGTGGTGTCTGACACATACGGTTGCTCTGCTTCTCAACAGTTAATTGTGACTAAGAAAAACCTGCCTAATGTTACGATTGTCGCATCTGATAATGAAGTATGTGAAGGTACTCCGGTTACATTGAATGCAGGCTGGGTCTCTGGCTATAGTTACCAATGGAGTACAGGTTCTACAGAACGTCAGATTGTCATCAATTCGGCGGGTACATATTCTCTGCAAGTATCAGCAAACGGTTGCACAGCAATAGATTCCACAACGATAACCATGCATCCGCTTCCGGATATTGTCTTTTCTGGCGATCTGGCGATCTGTAAGGGTAATATGGCTACAGTCTATGCGACAGCACCCAATGCAAGCTCTTTCTTGTGGAACACGGGTTCCACAGTTAATAATATTTCCGTGCTTCCAATGGTAAATACTAATTATTGGGTGACAGTGGAAGATGTTTTTGGATGTGTTAACCAAGACACTGTTCATGTACGTGTCGAAGACCTTCCGACACCATCCATTACAGGTCCGGATACGATATGTGTGGGAGGCTCCGCAACTTTGGTGACTTCTGGAGGTATGAGCTATTTGTGGGATGACGGTAGCACTGATGCTGAGCGTTTGGTGAATGCTGCCGGGAATTATGCTGTTACAGTGTTTACCTCCGCCGGTTGCTCGGCAACGACTCAGAAGAGTGTTTATTATTACGCTATGCCAACTGTCCATATCAGTGGTGATTCTCTGATGTGTGTGGGAGATTCTGTTGTGCTTACTGTTCATGGTGCTTTGACTTATTTGTGGTCTGACATGTCGTCGGATACCAGCTTGACAGTTTCTGCATCGGGAGTCTATACTGTCGAGGGATGGGATGCTAATGGCTGCTCGGCCCGTGACAGTATGGAAGTTAGCGAACGACCTCTGCCTGCTGTGCAAATTGTGGGTAATCCTGTCGGCTGTGCCGGTAGCATGAACTTATTGACAGCCCAGGCCCCGACAGCAGTGTCCTATTTGTGGAATACGGGTAGTACCGCTGCTCAGATTCAGGTGAATGCGACTGACGTGTATTCTGTGGAAGTGAGGGATGTTAACGCATGTAAGGCTTCCGCATCTTTCTCCTTCCAGGCAACTCCTGCACCTTCTTGTGAGATTCTTGGTAGAACAAACATTTGCATGGGCGATACGACCACACTTACTGCCTCCAATGGTGTCTATTTCTTCTGGTCAAATGGGGCTGTGAGCCAGTCTATCACAGTGTCTCCTTCCAGTACTACCAACTATAGTCTGGTAATTATGGACGAGAATGGCTGTTCCGCCAATACATCTGCCCAGGTGGTTGTGCATGCCAATGTTCCTATCGTTATAACGGGCAACTCGGATTTCTGTGATGGAGATTCTGTACTGTTGGTGGCTAACACCAATCAGGAACTCTTATGGTCTGACGGCCAATATGGCGATAGCATCTATGTGCATGAAACTGGTGATTATTCCGTTCATGCGGTGGATTCTTCCACTTGCCTCTTGCCTTCAACTTTCCATGTGGAGAAACATCAGGCTCCGGAACTGCAGCTTGTGGGTGCGGATTATTTGTGTATGGGCGACACGGGTATTCTGTCGGCTCAAACCAATGAAACGGTCACTTATCAGTGGACAACGGGTGCTACTGAAAGCTCTATTCGTGTGACTTCTACCAATGTGTATGGCGTTACCGTAACCAATGGCTATGGTTGCAGCAATACGGCCTCAAAATTGCTGATGGTATATTCCGCTCCAACAGTCAGCGTCAATGGACCGTCAACAGTTTGTAACGGCGTGGAAACAAACTTGAATGCTACAGGTTCCGCCACCCACTTCTCATGGTCAACGGGAGATAGTACGGCTTCCATTACCGTTACTCCACGTTACTCGACTACCTATCAGGTGGTGGGCTCTAATAATTTCGGCTGTACGGCGAGTGCCTCTTTGTATGTGACGGTGGTACCCGTCCCAATGGTCTCCATCACTGGTGATACCACTTTGTGTCAAGGAGAGGTGGCAGTGCTTACAAGTTCTAATGCCAGCTCTTACCATTGGTCCACAGGGTCTAATAACAGAAGTATAAATGTTTCGACAACAGGAACTTATACGGTGACGGTGACTAATTCTACAGGTTGTACCAATAGCGCTTCCATTTATGTGCATGTGTATGATTTGCCAAATCTGATGATTTTGGGTGACACGATGTTGTGTCGGGGAGAGCAGACAGAATTGTTGGCGATAGGTGCCACCAACTATCTGTGGAGTAATGGCTCAACTAACCCGAGTATTGTGGTCGCCCCTGAAAACAGTACAAGCTATTCTGTGCAGGCTTTCAATGGTGTCTGTATGGCAGAATTGTCTCGTCAGGTGATTGTCAATGATAAACCGACAGCTGTTATTTCTGCTCCTGATGGCATTTGTGATGGCTCTGTGGCTCTGTTGACGGCTCAGGGAGGTATGGCCTATCTGTGGAGTACGGGACAGTCTTCCGCTATGATTGAAGTACATTCCAGCGGAAATTATCAGTTGATCGCTTTTAATCAATATGGCTGTTCAGACACGACAAACCATATTTTGGTACAATATCCCAATCCACAAGTGCAAATATCTGGTCCTTCCGCTATCTGTCAGGATGCGGAGGCTGTGCTGACAGCCGTGGGCAATGGCTCCCTGCTGTGGAATAACGGCGACACAACCACCTCGATTACAATTAACTCATCAGGCAATTATTCTGTACAAGTGACAGATCATAACGGATGCTCCGCTTCAACAAACCACTTCGTCTCCACTTTGTCATCTCCGGTTATTGTGATAGCTGGTCCTGATGACATGTGCGATGGTGAAACAGTTTCATTGACTGCTGTTTGCGCTAATGCGGCATCCTTCAGCTGGAATACAGGTGTAAGCAGTAATACTATCCAAGTGAATCCGGCTTCGACAACAACATATTCTGTGACAGCTGTTTCCGCAGATGGTTGTGTGGCTCAAGAAAGTCATACCTTGGCTGTGCATCCAAGCTATTCGGCTGATTTTACAGCGGAAATCTGCCAAGGACAGCCTTATTCCGGTTATGGATTTAACCTTCCTGTTCAAAATGTGCCGGGTGAATTCGTTTTTACAGATAATCTGCAGACAGCATACGGATGTGATAGTATTCGTTCCCTTCATCTTACAGTGAAACCTATACCCGTAATCACTGGAAATATCATAGGTAATAGCGAGGTCACTTCCTTGGGTAATTTTGTCTATATGATCGACCCTGTGGAAAATGCCAATTTGTATGAATGGATTATTTCTAACCCCAACTGGAGTGTGTCTTATAACCAGACAGTGGCACAGGTGTCTGT
>CACXXY010000038.1 GCA_902771655.1 uncultured Bacteroidota bacterium
GACCGCATTCTTACAGGCAAATGGACCGCATTCCCTATTTTTGTGTTGGTCTTGTGCCTCATCATCTGGTTGTCCATTGATGTGCTGGGCGCACCGCTACAGGACTGGCTTGACCAAGGCATCCAGTGGTTGGCGGGAATCTGTGGTTCCGCTTTAGCCGCTGCCAATGTCAACGAGACCGTACAATCTTTGGTGGTGGATGGCATTTTCGGCGGTGTGGGCAGTGTGTTGAGCTTTGTGCCCATCATTATCATCCTGTTCTTCTTCTTGAGTTTGCTGGAAGACAGCGGATACATGGCCCGTGTAGCCTTTGTGACGGACAAATTGCTAAGGCATCTTGGCTTGTCGGGGCGCAGTATTGTGCCCATGCTGATAGGATTCGGCTGTTCGGTACCCGCCATCATGGCCGCCCGCACCCTACCCTCTATGCGCGACCGTCGCCTAACCATCCTGCTTACACCTTTCATGAGTTGTAGCGCCAAAATTCCTATTTATGCCTTCTTTACCGCCTATTTCTTCCCGCATCATGGCGGATTGGTCCTTATCGGACTCTATTTGTTAGGCGTTACCGTTGGCATTATTGTGGCCCTGGTCAATAAGCTTATCTCGAAAAAAAGGAGTACCACATCCTTCGTGATGGAAATGCCCAACTACCGCATGCCACAAGCCAAGAATGTGTTGCATCTGCTGTGGGACAAGACCAAAGACTTCCTGCAAAAGGCTTTCACCGTCATTTTTGTCGCCTCCGTCATCATCTGGTGCTTGCAGACCTTTGACTTCCACTTCAACGTGGTGGAAAACGGAGAAGGTAGTATGTTGGCCGTGATAGCCGGAGCCATTGCACCTGTTTTCAGTCCGTTAGGACTGGGCGACTGGCGTATTGTCACCGCTCTGATCAGTGGTTTCATGGCCAAGGAAAGCGTCATCTCCACCATTGGCGTGTTAGGAGGCATCAGCATCTTCACCATGGCCAATGTGGTGCCCATGCTGGTTTTCTGCCTGCTCTACACACCTTGTGTGGCCAGCATCGCTGCTGTGCGCCGCGAGTTAGGAGGCCGGTGGGCTCTGTTTGTGGTGTTCTTCCAATGTGCGGTGGCATGGATTGTAGCATGGCTTGCCTTCCTCATCACTGGACTTATCCTCTAAACATGCAATATGAACTGGCAGAGCATTTTAGTCGTTACCATTGTGATCCTGATGGTTGTCGCCGCGATAGTGATTCACCATCGTAGCGGTAATCGTTGTTGTGACAGCGGAGGTCGCGGGCCATCCGACTCATCGTATTGCAAAGGATGCCCCGGATGCTCAAAAATGAGCTGCTGCAAGAAATAAAAAAAGACGGACCAAAAATCCGTCTTTTTTAATTCATATCAAACCGTAAACGGCATACTAGATACTTTGTTTCAAAGCATTCACCACAGCCTCTTCAATTGCGTCTTCGCGTAAATCTCGGGCAAGGATAGTGCCGTCAGCACCAATTAGCATAATCTGCGGAATACCGTTCACACCGTATGCCTCAGTGGCATTCCTGGTGGGATCTGTCAGCTGAATCCAGTTCATATTCAATTCTTTAATGGCTTCTTCCTGTGATTCAGGCTTGTCCCAAACATTCAAGCTAATTACAGCCACCTTGTCGCCATATTTCTTATAGATATTGGCGATATTAGGAATCTCACCACGACATGGTCTGCACCATGAAGCCCAGAAGTCCACCAAAGCGATTTTACCAGCCACATAATCGCTCAGTTTAGCGGCATTACCTGTCTGGAAATCAATTACATCAATATCCACATAGGGCTGACCAACCTTAGTGGCTTCCAGTTTCTTCAGCATCTCCATTTTCATCTGCACGCTGGGATGGTTCACCACCTCAGGAGCGGCACCCTGCAACAGGGTCTCCAATTGATCCGAATTGAATTGGTCAGGAGTCATTTCCACCAGATTATTGATAAAATAGATACCCAGAATATTAGTTTTATTCTCATCATAATACTGTTTGATAAGCTTGATGTCCTCAGCAATAGCCTCATCATATCTCTCTTGGAACTCTTTCATGGCTGCTTTCTGTTCCTCTTCATCCTCTATCGTCATCAGAGAATAGTAGTCTTCTTCCAAGCCTTCTCCCAATGCCTCATCACTAACCAGGAAACGATGCAGCACATCGTTCAATGCAGTGCCAGACAGCGAATCGGTTACAAGGTCAGCATAAATCGTTCCCGGTTCCAGCACCGCCATCATATCGTAATTCAAATCCTCCTCGTTGGTGCGGATAGTCACCATTTTAGGAGAACCTACTGTGTCCTTAAAAGTGAAAACGCCATTGGCAATGGTAGTGGAGTCCATCACCGTGCCCATAAAAGCGTCGTAAAGATATACCATCTTGCCTTCGAAAGCAGTATCATCCAAGTGGCCATTAAGGGTATATTCATTCTGATGTTTGTTACAAGCGGCCAACACCAGCAAGGCCGAACATAAAAATAAGGCGATTCTTTTCATTGTTGTTTGTATTTTTTTGTTAATTGTTTTAGAGGTTAAAGGGAGGAATTCACAATTCACAATTCACAATTCAAAATTCATAATGGTTAGGAAGGTTTATTATTAATTGTGCATTGTGCATTATGAATTATTTTCTCACATCATTCACGACTTCTGCGACAACTTTCCGGATGATCTCCTCCGGAAATTCGGGAATCAAGCCTTTTTCTTGAAGCAAGTTACTCATTTCATGGGCTTTGTCGATATCCTTCTTAGCCTGCTGATACACTTCGTCCCAAGTCAAATTCTTGATAGCCACACCATCTTTGATGGCCTGCATAGCCACATCGGCGGCCACCTTGGGGAAGAGGGCACTCTCGAGCATGTTGGGCATGATGTTATCCACACTGATGCCCCGTTCCTCGGCAAAGTCGGCGATAGAATGGGCAGCGCAAATGGCCATCTCATCGGTAATCTTGCGAGCAGAGACCAGCAAGGTTCCTTTCAAAATAGCGGGAAAGCACACCGAATTGTTCACCTGGTTGGGAAAATCACCGCGACCAGTGGCCACAATGTATGCACCTGCTTCTTTTGCCTTGTAGGGATAGATTTCCGGCACTGGATTGGCGCACACGAAAACAATCGCCTTGTCCGCCATCAGCTTAATCCATTCGGGTTTGATGGTATCGGGACCCGGTTTGGACAACGCCACCAGCAAATCAGCATCTTTGAAGGCTTCTTCTTCAGTCTTAATATGTTCAGGATTAGTTATTTGGCAAAGTTCCCACTGGCGATAATAACGGGCATCGCCACTGTAACGCTCACGTTGGTCGTGCAAGGCTTCCTTGCTGTCGAACATAATCATTTTCTTCGGATCTGCTCCATCGCTGATCATCAGACGGGCAATGCAAGTGTTGGCGGCACCAGAACCATACAGCACGGTCTTGATTTCTGACAACTTCTTGCCTGTCAGCTTCAAAGCGTTGATAATACCGGCCAGTGTAACGCAAGCGGTACCTTGCGCGTCATCATGCCACACGGGGATATTGCACTGCTCACGCAGTTCGTCCAGCACCTTAAAGCAATTGGGCTGGGAAATGTCCTCCAGATTGATGGCGCCGAACGAAGGCTGCACCATCTTGACTAGCTCTATCAGTTTTTCAGGCTGATGTTCCCCTTTCTCATCACGGCTATCCACGCATAAGGCAATCGCATCCACGCCACCTAAATACTTCATCAGCATAGCTTTTCCTTCCATCACACCGAGACCACCGGGAGGAGTGCAATCGCCATCACCCAAAACGCGGGTACTGTCGCTCACCACTGCCACTAAGTTCTTGCGATTGCTCAGCTCAAACGAACGGTCGTTGTTGTCGCGGATGGTGGTAGAAACAGCGGAAACCCCCGGCGTGTACCACACATTGAACCAGTTGAAACCATATATCGGAGCCAATGGTACCGTTTGGATTTTTCCACCATAAAACTCGTGGGCTTTCAGAGCTAAATTCTTAAAAAACAAAGTTTTAGCTTTAGCTTTTTGTTCTTCAGTAAAGTCTGAAGGGAAAAGAGATTCGATTTGGTCGAGGGTTTTCATATCAAATGACATTCGTTTTTTTCGCAAAAAAATCAGCTTGCAAAAATAAGAAAATTTATGTAAATTTGCATTTTAAATATATACTGAAAAAACGTAAGAATGCAAACTCTGATTTTCACATTTTTCATCCTCTACACCATTCTATTATTTGTAATTACAGGCCTCACTTCCCGCAAGGCCAACAACAAAACCTACTTCACGGGTAATCGGAAATCGCCTTGGTTTGTCGTGGCTTACGGCATGATTGGAGCCTCGTTGTCTGGTGTCACCTTCATGTCGGTTCCCGGTGATGTGGCCACCACCCAGTTCACCTATTTCGGAGTGGTACTTGGCTATATTCTTGGTTATCTGACTATTGCCTACGTTTTATTACCCATATACTACAAATACAATCTTACCTCCATTTACGAATTTCTCGGTCAACGCATTGACAATACCGCGCAAAAGACAGGCTCTGCCCTATTCATCATTTCGCGTCTGATGGGTTCGGCCTTGCGTATGTATTTGGTTATCTTTGTTTTACAGATATTTGTTTTCGATGCATGGGGCATTCCGATATGGGTTACCGCCTGCTGCATGATACTCATCATCCTACTATATACTTTCAAAGGCGGACTGAAAACTGTGGTGTGGACAGACACCCTGCAAACTACTTTTATGCTGACCGCATTGGTAATTACTTTGATAGTGATTTTCAAGACTTTAGGCTACAATTTCAGTGACATGTGGAGGGATATGGACCAAGCCGGTTACACCAAGACTTTCAATACCGACTGGCACTCCAACACCCATTTCCTCAAGCAGATATTTGGTGGCATGTTTATCACCATCGTCATGACCGGCTTGGACCAGGATATGATGCAGAAAAATCTTTCTTGCAAAACTTTGAAAGACTCGCAGCGCAACATGATGTCATTCACTGGCATCTTGGTGATTGTCAATGCGTTGTTCTTACTTTTGGGGGGCAGTATGTTGGTATATGCCCAGCATAAAGGCATTGATCTCAGTGGTATGCCTACCGACCGTATTTTCCCTGAATTAGCGTTCAACCATCTCGACAAAGTGGCGGCCATTTTCTTTGTTATCGGCTTGATTTCAGCAGGTTATTCCAGTGCCGACGGCACCTTTACCGCCCTCACCACAGCGATTTGTTACGACATGCTGAATATTGAGCAGCGTTTTCCTGATGAAAAGAAACAAACTTGGGTAAGACGTTTGGTGCACGTATGTATTTCCCTGATATTTGTGAGCATTATCATCATTTTCTCGCATCACCACAATGATGCCATCATACGAACCATTTTCATGGTAGCCAGTTATACCTACGGTCCAATTTTAGGCCTTTTTGTCTTCTGTATTTTCACGAAACGGCACATCAAACGGAGTTGGCCCATCCCTTTCATTGCCATCCTTGTCCCCTGCATTTGCTATTGGTTATCTTCCCACTCCGAACAACTCCTCAACGGATACAAATTCGGGTTTGAATTGCTGATACTTAACGGTTTGTTGGTATTCCTCTGTCTATTGGCCATCAGCGAAAAAAAGTTGAAAACTGAAAATTGACACCTGTCGTCACCCCCAAAAAACAAAATTTTCAGCAAACATCAAACTATCAGCTGTTAGTTCTCAATATAAAATAAAAGTTCATTGTCTAAAAATTATTTGCTCATTTGCCAATTAACTAATTGCCCCATTCATTTAGCACATTAGCATATTGACAATTAGCATATTAACTAATTTACTAATTTGTACATTAGCACATTGAAAAAATTTGTATTTTTGCAGTTTAAACTGAATATAAAATACAAATAATATGAAACGTTTTCTTAACCTCGGTCTCATTCTCGTCCTGGCCTTATCAATGAACAACATTTCTGCCCAGAGGCAGGTGTATCCTTTGCCCTTGGACAGCACTGTGAAGCTAAGCTCCAACTATTTCTACTACTATCTACCAACTACCGCCATCAAAGTGGATGTCACGGTGACAAAAGTACGGGAAATCAAGGGCTATTATGCAGATTATGCTGAGAGAATGTTAGGACTCACCAACATTATTTCCAACAACCGCACTTTTTACAGACTTAAAGAAGTGAATATAGAAACCGTCGTCGTTCCCGATTTGGATATGGCATTTGCCGTAGAGCCTTCCTCACAACAACTGAAAGAACAGAGTTACGCCAAAGCTCTTGTCAACAGTCAAAAATGCAATGATAACAAGTCACTTAACAGCACCTACAGCACCACAACTACTCCCCTGCCCGACTTTTTCAAGAACTATGCCAACGTATCCTATACCGAGACGGAAGACGCCTTTGTTGAGACCAAAATCATCAATGGTGTGGTAACCCAGGTGCCTGCCAACCGAACTCGTTTGGTTAACAAAACCGCAGAACAGAAAGTGCAGGAAGCCGCCGACCGCATCAGCCAAATCCGCAAGGACCGGAACAGTTTGATTGCCGGCGAGCAAGAAGTACCCTATAGTGCAGAGGCACTGCAATTGATGATCAGTCAGCTGAATCAGTCGGAAAATGACTACCTGGATCTGTTCCGTGGTATTGTCTTAGAAGACGAGATGCACTACTATTTCTATGTGATACCTAACAAAGGCCAATATTCCATGCCTCTATTCAACATCGACCAGAATGAAGGCTTCAAACTGGCCACCGACGCCAGTGCGGCAGCATATTCTCTGCGTATCAATCCTTTCAACATGGTGATGTTGCCGGCAAAAAAAGAGGATAAAAAAAGCGCGCAAGGTTTCAGAGTGCGTCAACCGCAAAATGTCAACATCGACCTGCTTCATAACGGGGAGACCATTCATCAATTCGGCATCTACCCGATGCTGCAATGGGGTGATGTGAAAGTCTTGCCGACAAATCTTGATCCGGAACTGGAGGAAGTGGGATTCGTGTTTTAGTTGACAGTTGGCAATTAATAATTAACAATTAATAATTGATAATTAGGAATTTAGGAGCAAGTATTAAGAACTGAGAGATAAGAAACTTGAATTTTGAACTTTGAACTTTGAATTTTGATTTAGCAGCTCGGATTTTATTTTAGATTATTGCAGATGAGATATTTATGGGTTTTATTATGTGCTATGGTATTTTTCTTATGCGGATGTCATAAGAAGGCCATCGTGGATCCGTTTCAGGAAAACATACAGAAATGCGCGGAAGAATATGTGCTGACAGAATTGGGAGTTGGAAATGCGGATTCTGTTGTGGTTAACCGTGTGGATACCCTCACACAAATGTCATACGCCAAACTGATGCTCGAAATGCTTGAAAATCTGGAATTCCAGTACAAGCAATTATACGACGAGGCCACTTTGGCCGATGACGAAGCAAAAATCGAATCCTTCAGTCGCTCGTTACGCCAAATATCCACTCAGACAGACTACTTCAGAGCCATAGAAGAGAGCGAATCCGCTGACAATCAGGCATTACTGCTCTATTGGATTTCCGCCTGCCTCTACCAAAACGGAGACGCAACGGATTTCATGTGCTTTGCCACACCCGATTTTTCCCTACACGTGCTTGACCCATTTGCGGACAACCTGATGGAGAATTGACAATATACAATTCACAATGCACAATTAGACAACCCCGGCCTTCGGCCACCCCTTCTTCAAGAAGGAAAATTTAAACTCAATTGGACGCACGCAGTGCATACCTACTGTAACCTAAAACCTGAAACCTGAATATGAAAAAAACATTTCTCTTTATCGTGATAGCACTTGCATTCATAGCCTGCAACAAGATTGAAGGGCCTTACGTTATACAATCGCAGCAGGAAGATGTGGATGTGGAGTTCCCTGAATTGAACCCCGATGCTGTCTATCGCAAAATATTGTTTGATGAATACACCGGCCACACCTGCATTGGTTGTCCCGAGGGACATGTTATCCTGGAGCAGATGCAGGCACAATTTGGCGACACCCTGGTGGCAGTCGGCATACACGCCAACTGGTTTGCTGAGCCCGAGTCTGGACTTTTCTCTTACGACTTCCGTAATCCTACAGGCGAACAGCTATATAATGATTTCCATATCACCAATAACCCTCAAGCCATTGTCAACCGGAGCTCGGTTCCCTTGGACAAGCCTGAATGGGTTGCCAGTGTGCAGGCTGCTGATCGCACAAAATATGCTGCCATCCAAATCATCAACCAGTATAACGAATCCACAAAAAATCTTAAAATCAACACTCGAACCACCATGTTGGAAGACTATGGCCAGGCCACGCAATTGTCACTGCTGTTGGTGGAGGACAATATCATCAAACCCCAGAAATTCAGTGACCATGTCGATACATTCTACGTACACAACCATGTGTTGCGCGCCGGTATCAATGGCAATTACGGTGAATTCATCACTCCCGACGGAATACTTGAAAAAGACCATGAATATCTATATGGCTATTCTCTTGATTTTAGCGAGAAAGACTGGAATCCGGACAATTGCAGTATAATTGCCATCCTGCTGGACCAGCAAAACAAAAAAGTCCTTCAAGTAGAGAAAACAAAAGTAAAATAATATCAGTTCCTCCAATTTCGCCAGCCATGACCTTACTGTCACCACTTGCATCACTCGCATTATCACTTGTCCCCATTTTACTGTTTGTCATAATAGTAATCCTGATGGATGCCTTTTCGCTTACTAACTGGAAGAGGCTTATATTCTGCATGGTCAGTGGCTGTTTGTGTTTTGTCTTGACATTCTTTTTCGCGGAACCACTTGTCGAATCCGTTTCCTTGCCCTATTTTTCGGCCATAATAGCCGAATTTCTCAAAGGATTACCCCTGCTCTATCTTGTGCTAAAGCGTAAAATCGTAATGTTGGGAGACGCCACCATTTACGGATCAGCTTTGGGTGCTGGTTATGCCATGAGTGAAATCATATATTTCACCATGCTTGACCCCTTCAACACGATTCAAGCATACGCCCCTGTCACTGCTGTCATATTGGGTTTTGAAACTGCGGTAATGCACATCGGATGCAGTTCATTGCTGGCATACGGACTGATAATGGCCAAACAAGAGACCACCAACCGTTCATACTTCATTAGGAATCTGGGGGTTGTCGCTGTTTTCCTTATCACCTCCGCAGTTCATATCATCCACAATGTGGCTCCTATTCCTCCTCTTTTGCTAACCACCATTCTGACGATTTACTTTATACTCAGCAAGCGGCACATATTCAAGAAAAACGAGTCGAATATCCACACCTGGATTGACGAATGCCTGAACAATGACGTGGCCTTGCTGTCTTCCATCAAAAAAGGTGAACTATCAAAAACCAATGCTGGCAAATATCTCGTTTCCATCAAAGACGCATTTTCTCCTGAGGTGTTTTTTGACTTATGTTGCTATATATCTGAATATCTGGAGCTTTCAATCACCGCCAAAAGCAATTTACTTTTACGTCAAGCAGGCTTCCCCGTACAGAGAACAGAAAAAACGAAAGCCCGCATCAACGAATTGTTAGCTCTAAGAAAAAGAATCGGCAAAGCCGGAGTTGAAGCGGTAAAGCCCATTGTGAATATCGAAGATGTGGATTACTGGGCTGTAAATTCTTTACTATAAATCAAATCCGGAAAACAAAATGTTAAATAAAATCATCGCAAAAATATGTACGCCAAAAAATTTGAACCCATCGCAGGAAAATGTCCTGAAATCATAGAATATCTTATGGCATCGCCAGACATACCTGAGCAGGAAAATCTACGCTTCAAAATCCAATTGTCCATCGAAGAAATCGTAGAGAATATCGTGCAATACGCCTACGAAAATGGTGCTGGACATGTTGAAGTAAGTACTCACAGGGAAAAAGACGACCTGGTAATACGTTTCAAAGACGCAGGGATCCCCTTCAACCCGTTAGAGAAACCGGATCCGGACATTTCCCTATCGGTAATAGACAGACCTGTTGGCGGTTTGGGTATTTTTATCTGCAAGCAGATGATGGACGAGGTCTGTTATGAATACAAAGACGGTTGTAACATACTGTCAATAAGGAAAAAAATCGTAAGCGAATAAGGGACTTGCCATGAGAATATCAAAATCTTTTTCAGCGCGTCTGAGTGCCACAATTTTGTTGGTGACCTCAATTCTTTTTATTACCGCAATCATGGTGGTTTCATATTATTCTCACAAACTGATTGCGGAGGAAGCCATCAAGAGTGCTTCCAACGTATTGTACACCACCACAATAGACATCAACAAGACTTTGGACAGAGTTGAGTCCACCGTGAACAACATGCAGTGGATTGTCGAAGAACATCTTGATGACACCACCTATCTTTACCACATCACAACGGAAATTGTAGCTTCCAATGAAGAAATTGTAGGCAGCACCATCGCTTTTATTCCAGAGTTTTTTAAGGGCAAACACTACTTCTCACCCTATTCCTGCAATGACGAAAACGACAGTATAATTGTGAAGCAGTTGGGTAATGACAAATACAACTACTTCGAAATGGAATGGTTTGACGTACCTTTCAAAACAAAAGAGCCACACTGGAGCAATCCGTATTTTGACGAAGGCGGAGGCCAAGTGATGATGACCACCTACTCTCTTCCTCTCACCGACAAGCAAGGCAACATTTTCGCCATTCTCACCGCCGACATCAGTCTGGAATGGTTGACACAGAAAATAAGCTCACTACACCCCTATGAGAATTCTTTTACCTTCTTATTGTGCAAAGACGGATATTACATTACTGGTGATCAGCCTAACAAAACCATGAAATATGACGCTGAGACGCAAAACAAAACCCACAATGAATATGAGCAATTGGGCAAAAGAATGATTGCCGGAGATTCGGGGACATTGCAAATTGGTGATTACAATGCTTTCGCGGTATATGGTCCCCTGTATAACGGTTGGTCCACCGCCATTATCAGTCCATACAAGGATGTATTCGCCCGACTGATGCGAATGAACCTTATTATCATTGTGGTTTCTTCCATAGGATTGTTCCTGCTATTCTTCGCCTGCTTCAGAACGATCAGAAAATTGACACAACCCATCACAGAGTTTACCGTGGCCGCTCTTAACATGGCCAAAGGCAATTTCCAGGCCCGTCTTCCCCAAATCCACTCACAGGATGAGATGTTACAGTTGTACAATTCTTTCGACTACATGCAGAAGTCCCTGACACATTATGTTCAGGAATTACGTAGCACCACAAAGGAGAACGAGCGCATGGAAAGCGAGCTGAACATTGCCCGTCAAATCCAGTTGAGCATGGTGCCCACCAATTTCCCCAACAATGAGAAATATGATATTCATGCCACCTTACAACCAGCCAGGGAGGTAGGAGGCGATTTCTACGACTTCCTTGTCGTTAACGATGTCATATTCTTTGTTATCGGCGATGTGTCCGGCAAAGGGGTGCCCGCCGCGTTAGTCATGTCCATTACCCGTGCCGCTTTCCGTTTCCTTGGCGGTTTAGGCCTCTCCATTGACAAAATGATTGAAAAAATCAATGGAACCTTGTGCACGCGCAACGAGACCAACATGTTTGTAACTCTTTTTGCCGGCAAAATCGACCTGAAAACAGGCTTGTTGAGCTACTGCAACGCCGGACATAATCCCTTGATAATTTGCCATGCCGACGGAAACGCCGAATATCTCCATGCCAAACCAAACATCGCAGTGGGTGTATTTGATGGAATTCCTTTTAATCCCGAACAAATCCAATTGGAAAAAGGTTGCCGGCTGATATTATACACAGATGGCGTTACAGAAGCCGAAGACCGCGATAAAAAACAATACGGGGAGCAACGGCTGTTAGATTTCGCCCAAAACATTGAAAAGAACGAGAGTGCGGAAGAACTCGTCAGCAACTTGATGACCGATGTTAAATCATTCACCAAGGATGCAGAACAAAACGATGACATCACCGTACTTACCATAACATTAAAACAAGAATAACTTATAAAAAAAACAATATGAAAACAACGATCTCACAAAACGGAAAAAAGTATAATGTGGTATTGACAGGCCGCATTGACACAACTACCGCCGCACAATTCGAACAAGACATGAAACCATTGATGGATATAGAAAATGGTGACATCACGATTGACTGCGCTGATTTGGAATACACTTCCTCACAAGGACTCAGGACTTTCCTGACTCTCCAAAAAAAAGTAATGACACATAATGGACAGCTTGTCCTCACCAATATGCAGGCACAGGTCAAGGAAGTTTTTGATATTACAGGATTCTCAAACATTATTAAAATCGTATAAGTGTCATGCACTATATTTTTGTCATTAATGGCAGGAGCGATTATGCCCATATCGTAGAAGATGTCAGAAAACAACTTGAGCCACTGGACGTCAAGCATACCATGTATGTCACCACTGGCATAGGCGATGCCACACGGTACACACGCGTATATTGCGATCTACACAGCAACGAAGAGGTTTGTTTTGTGGCCTGTGGAGGTACGGGCACTATCAATGAGGTAGCCTCTGGCATTGTGGGCGAGACAAACAAGTCGATGGCCATTCTTGGCTACGGCTATACTAACGATTTTCTGAAAAATTTCCCCGGATACGACTTCCAAAGTATTGAAAAAATCCTGAAAGGAGAAGTTAAAAAAATTGATATACTGAAAGTTAACGACAATTACGCCATCAATGTCTGCAACTTCGGTTTCGACTCCATTGTGGCCAGTGAGGCCAACTACCTGGTGGAAATCAAGAAAAGCAAACCCTACGAGCGAGGTATCTTCAGAGCCATTATAGCAGGCCGTTTCAATCGTATCAAAGTCGTTGCCGATGGAAAAGCCCTCAACAGAAGAAGACTACTCAGCTGCTGTTTAGCCAATGGTAAATATGTGGGAGGGCAATTCTTATGCACCCCAAAGGCGGAGATAGACGACGGCCTCATCGACATCTGTTTGCTCAAGCCCATGACACTGACAAGTTTTTTGCGATTGATAAAGCCTTATCAGTCAGGAGAGCACATTCAGCCCCAATATGCGAGAAAAGTCGTATATACCAAGGCCAAACATGTTGATATCATCAGCAAAAACATAATAAAGGTGGTCATAGACGGAGAACTTCTGCCAGGCACAAGGTTTAGCGTTGATTTGTTACCACAGGCGGTACAACTGCGGCTACCGGGGACAATTGACAATTGATAATTGACAGTTGACAATTGACAATTTGGAATTAAGTGTTTATTGTGGTTACGCATCGTAGGCAACTGCGTCCCGCAGTTGCAAGAGAAAACAATTGACAATTCCAGAAAGAAGCGAAGACGCTTTTACATTTTTTTGCTCAGAATCAGTTGTTTCAGTTCCTCCGCCCGCTTGGTTTGGCCGGCACAGTGTTGCTTGTAGTACCGCCACAAGGCTTTCAGCTTGATAAATCCACGCTTGTAGTAATAGAAAGCGAAGAAGGATAAAAACATCAATAACAAGTAGCCCAAAGCACACAAGAAACTTTTAGAGGCAATCCATACAATCGCAAAGACCAACAGATAGAAGATGGTGAAAAACACCAGTGCCCCCACAAAATTGAAAGAAGAATGAAGCTGGCGGTCTTTTATTTTTTTCCGTAACATTGCAGGCACTGCAAAGGGAATGATATTATTGATCAGCCCGAAGAAGAAAAAAGGAAAAGCGAAAACTGCCGTAATAGTATATAGCAATACTTTAGCAAGATTAACCTTTCTTCCTATAATCCAATCTCTTAGATCCAGTTTTTTCAGTTCGTCCAAGTACTCACGAGTAGTTTGCATCAAATCCGCAAACGCCTGAGGTTCCTGGTGTTGCATGACAGAAATTTCCTGTAGCAAATTCACCTCCTCAGAAGGATAATTCGGGAAATAGGATGTTGAAAGACCTTTCTTCTCAAGGCGTTTCTTTACCCACATTTGACGCAGAAGATCTATCTCTTCATAATATTCCTCATGAGCTTCAATATCTGGCGTAATAGCCTTCAAACAAGCCCTGGCCTTATCGTTCAGCAAATGATATGCGATGTTAGGATCCGTCTTGAAATTCTCAATGAATTCAGAGCAACCAAAAGGTTCCCCAACGGTCAGCACCACTTCCGAACGGGCATTATAATAATCCTTATAGTGGATATTGACGGGCAGAATCTTCAAGCCCAATTTAAAATCGGCTTTTTCTTCAGCGGCAAAGGCGATGCGGGGAAATCCCTTTTTGAAACTGCCCAGATAGCGTCCCTGCTGGTGCTGCGCTTCGGGAGCAATAACCAAGGTGCCACCATTGTTCAAGACATCCGCTGCCAAGTTGAAGGAAGTCATATTGTATTTGATGTCGCTGACACCTCCGTCACGGGTGCGGAAAGTAGGCAGAATCTTTAGGAAACGTAGGATTTTCGCCACCCTGTCCTTCTTGAAAATATCACCTCTGGCAATGAACACCGGTTGGCGAAAATCATCAAACATGTACAAGATGTTCAGCGGATCATTAACGCCATTCTGATGGTTGTATATCACCAACACAGGCTCTCCTTTAGCAGGTATATTTTCCCTGTTTAGAACATACAACTTTCTATAATACAAATGATTATGAAAGAATTTCAGATAGAGATTATAAACGAAATACCGACGTGAAAAATCACCGATATGTGATAAATCAATCATAAAATCTGTTAATTGAGCGTCATTTCATTCAAGAGGTTCTGAGCACCGGCAAATTTGTCAACGATAAAGAGGAAATATCTGATATCCAATGAGATATTACGGCATCGATTCACGTCATAATTGATGTCGCTCATGGTGCCTTCCCACACACGGTCAAAGTTCACACCGATCAATTCGCCATTGGCATTGATGACAGGACTGCCCGAGTTGCCTCCAGTAGTGTGGTTGCTGGCTATGAAAGCCACGGGCATCTCGCCTTTGCTGTTGGCATAGCGACCATAATCCTTGGCTTCGTACAACTTTTTCAGTTTTGGATCCACCTTATAATCAAAGATATCGGGATTATCTTTTTCGATCACACCGGCCAAGGTGGTATAGTAAATGTAGTCCTTGCCGTCTTGCGGATGGAAGCCCTTCACTTGTCCGTATGTCACACGCATGGTGAGGTTTGCATCGGGATAGAAAGTTTTGTCTTTTTCTTTCAGCATCAATGCTTTCACATATAAACGATAGTCATTATTGATTTTTGAAGAAAGCTCGCGCATAGC
>CACXXY010000039.1 GCA_902771655.1 uncultured Bacteroidota bacterium
TAAACTTTTGGATAGTCTTGGCTTTTGCCGGAGACTCAACAATGATCAAATCCTTGCTCATCTTTTTCCTCCTATTTAATAGTATATATTAATATGTATAATCAAAAATTTTGCGGCGGCAAAAATACATTTTTTTTTTCAGTTGAAGGATGATGAGAAAATTTTTTCTGTGACTTTTCCATCAAATGAAAATCTACGGGAAAAAGTGCCAATCCTTAAACACACAAAAAACGCGGTAAACCAGACAAATTAGTTTGCTTCACATATCCCGTTTTTTCTTATTTTTGCACAATTAAAAATTGCCAATCGCTATGAGAAAAAAAGTTGATTTTCTGGTTATCGGATCAGGCGTCGCGGGGCTGTGCTTCGCCTTGAAAGCCGCCAACTACGGCAAAGTCTGCATGGTCACCAAAGCCAAGGTTGACGACACCTCCACTAAATACGCCCAAGGCGGCATCGCCGCCGTGGTTTACCAACCCGACACCTACGAAAAACATATACAAGACACCATGATTGCCGGTGATGAGCTGTCAGACCGCCACATCGTGGAACTCAAAGCGGCAAGTTCGCCTTAGCCAAAGAAGGTGGACACTCCGAATTCCGTGTGCTGCACCATAAGGACATCACCGGACTGGAGATTGAAGAAAAACTGATCATCGCTGCCAAACAACACCCCAACATCGAAATACTTGAAAATCATTTAGCTATAGAAATCATTACCCAGCACCATCTGGGTATCGAGGTAAGTCGCCGTACACCTGACATCACATGCTACGGCGCCTACGTGTATAACCCCAACACCAACAAGGTGCAGACCATCTTGTCGCGTATCACCATGATGTGTACGGGCGGCATCGGCACCGTGTATGGCAACACCACCAACCCGACCATCGCCACGGGCGACGGCATCGCCATGGTGTATCGTGCCAAGGGTGCGGTCAATGGCATGGAGTTCGTGCAGTTCCACCCCACCTCACTCTACAATCCCAAAGAGTCTCCCTCGTTCCTTATCACCGAGGCATTACGTGGCGCTGGTGCTATCCTGAAAGATGAAAACGGTGTGGAATTCATGAGCAAGTACGACAAACGTGGTTCTCTGGCTCCGCGTGACATTGTGGCTCGCGCCATCGACAATGAAATGAAGCAGAAAGGCTGCGATCATGTCTATCTCGATGCCACCCATATCAGCAAAACCGAAATTTTCAACCATTTTCCAAATATCTACGCCAAATGTTTGAGCATCGGCGTGGACATCACCAAGGACATGATTCCTGTGGTACCCGCCGCCCACTATTCTTGTGGAGGTATCAAAGTCGATGAATGGGGTGAGAGTTCAATTATCAACCTGTTCAGCTCGGGAGAGTGTGCCTCCACAGGTTTGCATGGCGCCAACCGATTGGCTTCCAATTCTTTACTAGAAGCCTTGGTCTTCTCTCACCGTGCCTGCCTCAAAGCTGTAGAACGTTTCAAAGATATTGATTTCTGCGACGATGTGCCCGAATGGAACACCGAGGGCACCGTGCTCAACGAGGAAATGGTGCTGATTACCCAGTCACGCAAGGAGCTACAGACTATCATGTGCAATTATGTGGGCATTGTCCGCTCCAATGTGCGTTTGCAAAGAGCCTTCGACCGCTTGGAGATTCTGTACCGCGAGACCGAGGACCTCTATAAGAAGTCCATCCTGATTCCTGAAATCTGCGAATTGCGTAATATGATCAATATCGGCTACCTGATTATCAAGCACGCCATGAACCGCCATGAAAGCCGCGGTTTGCACTATTCATTGGATTATCAAGGCCATCGCGACGAATCGCAAAGCACACATGACCTTTTATAGGGGCCAGGGATCAGTGGTCAGGGATCAGGGGTCAGGGGTCAGAATTCATATACTGATTCTATTAACTATTAACTATTAACTAATAACTGACCACTAACCACTAACCACTGACACCTGTAACCTATTCCCTCGGTGGTTCTGAAGTTTGTGGTTTCAGTTCTTTTTTCCCTATAAAGCGAAGCACTTCTCCCTCTGCGTCTTTCAGGAAAAGTGTATCTTTTCTGATTTCGTACTTTTTGAACTCGACATGCAATCCTTGCATAAAGAGTTTCTCTATCTTCATGTTCTGGCACAATTTCTTGGTGGCACCCTCAAATTCCATTTTGATTCTGTCTTTTCGGTATGTATAATTGCCGAAAAAACTGTTGCAGCCCAAATTACCCGAATAACGTCCGTCATTTCCAAACACCACATAGGGAGTAATATAGGATTTAGGAATATTTTCCCCCTTCACATGGGTAAGTACCCAATAGGTTTCTGTCAAAGGCATATTCTGGGCCATTGCAGCTTTTTTTCTTGCTGTCACACAAGATGTTATGCCTGCTATCAAACAAACAACAAGCATGAAGACAAGCATGTAATAAATACTATTCTCTTTCATTCTTGATTTAAGTTTTGTTCATCATTGTAATAAGTTTCATTCACCTGGTTGATATAGTTCAACAGGTCAGCCTTGCCACGGCTATCCACAGCTGAGCATACAAAGAACGGTGGCAGGTCTTCCCAGGTCTCCATCAACTTGCGGCAGAAATTTCTGACACTGACGGCCCCTTTTGTTTTGCCAATCTTATCGGCCTTGGTGAAGATCAACGAGAATGGCATATTTTTTTCTCCCAGTTTATTGATGAAATCTATGTCAATCTCTTGTGGTTCATGACGGATATCCACCAACACAAACACCAGCTGCAAATTCTTACGGTGTTGCAAATAATTATCAATCATCTTCACCCATTTTTCGCGCATGGTTTTGGAGATTGAGGCGTAACCATAACCGGGAAGGTCAACCAGATACCATCTGCTATCAACTTTGAAATGATTGATAGTCTGTGTTTTACCTGGTTTCGAAGAGGTTTTTGCCAAAGATTTATTATCTGCCAACATGTTGATCAATGATGATTTTCCGACATTGGAGCGTCCAATAAACGCAAACTCCGGAAGTTTGTCCTTCGGGCATTTTCTCCAGTCTGTTTCCGACTGTAAAAACTTGATGTTTTTAATCTGATAATCCATAAATGTGCTTTTATTTTGAGAAACTTTTGATATGTCTTTCTTTTTTGTTTTCGTAAATATCAGGAATATGAATGGTGATTGCCAGCTCTTCTACCTCACCAAAACTCGGATTGTCGGATATGCCATAATACTTCAGGGAGGGGGAAATGGACATGTAGGATTTGATGAGGGGAGGTATTACGGCACCCATGGCACGGACCCGTTTTTTCAAAATCGACAAGCTGTCGCTCAATGTTTTCTCCTTATATATCGCATTATTCTTCTTGTTCATTTTCTTTGAGCGGTCCGAGGAATGAATCGGTTTGATAAGATTTTCGTCGCCCTTGAAATAGCGTTTCAGAAAATCCAATATCAGTCGCCTTGCCAAGCGGCTGTATGTATTATACATGGTCATCTTGCCGAAGAAATACTCAATCTCAGGATATTTGACAGCAAGGGCACCTAATCCGTCCCAGATATTGTCCAAGGCAAACAGTCCTTTGCGGGGATCCGCCGACACTTGGTATTTGGGTTGCACAAAGCTACGTCCCAGTTCGATAGTGCGAGGCCAGTACTCTTCAATAAATTGCGGCGACAGTTCAAACAATTCCGAAGTGGCGGTATGCGGATAGCCATGCTCGTCTGTACGGGCATCCTTACCCAGCACAAAACGATAGGCGCTCACTATCTCCTCCTCTTCCGGATTCCATACTATCAATTGTTTCCAAGCATTAGGGCCTTCATCGAACTCGTCAAGGTCAAGCTCTTTGCCAGTGCCGCCACCCGCTGCCCTGAAGGTCAACTCACGCAATCTTCCTATCTCCCTAAGCACATTCGGCGAGTCATGGGCATCCACCATATAAATGTGATTGCTAAGCGCATTGGTCTTCCTCAAGAACTTGTCCTCTGTAAGCTCCTGCTTCAAAACACTGACCGGTATGGGACTGATAATGCTCTTCATGCCTTTATTTCTTGAGTGAATAAACCTTTTCTTTCAACCAAGCCGCCCATTCCTTGTCATTTTTTGAATCATCAAAATGATGATAGGAAATCGGCTCCCCGAAAGTGATTTCAAAATGCGATTTCTTCTTTTTCATCATCTCGCGAGGCAATAGTACCATTTCCAAATTCGATTTGACGCCAATTTTTTCCCTCAGATTTGCTACATTATAGAACAGATTCGAGTTTCTTGCCCCAAAATAGCAAGGGATAATGTCCCTTTGTGTCTGTTTAGCCTTAGTGATGATGGTTTTCTTCCATTCCAGATCCTGGACCACACCTTTCTTTTTGCGGGAACACAATCCTGCCGGAAAATACAGCACCAGATTGTCCGACTCGAAAGCCTCGTTGAACATCCTACGGGCCTCTTCACCTGTTCTGCCATGCTTGTTGATCGGGACGAAAATCTCGCGCATCGGCTCTACATAGTACAGCAGGTCGTTAACGGGAAACTTGATATCCTGACGGTATCGGCCACACACGCTGATGAGCGTCATCCCGTCCAAACCGCCCAGCGGATGGTTGGAAGCGATAATATAGCGACCCGTACGGGGAATGTTCTCCTCATGATGAATCTCCAGTTCATTGTCCAAATAGTCAATGACAGCATTGGTGAAGCCCAAGGATGACAGGTGACCATGCTCACGGAGAAGCATATTCATCTCATCCTGGCAGATCAGGCGTTCCACCCAGCGTATGACAAAAGAGGGGATTTTCTTGTAAAGTCCCGGATTCTTGTCCTGCAAAGCCTTTGCCACACTCAGTTGCATCATATTCAATTTTTTATCTGCCAGAAAGCCACTGGTTAGGATTCAGATAGGTACTGTTTTTCCAGACCTCGAAATGAAGTTCGTAAGTATTGTTGGTCGTTGATTTGGCTACTGTTCCCACTGTTTGCTTCGTATTCACCTTATCACCTTTCTTCACATTGACAGAAGCGAGGTTCTGATACACGGAAAGATATTCTCCATGGCGTATCATCAGCACTTTGGTACCCATCACATCGAGGATACCGGTAACCTCTCCTTGGAAGACCGCCCTGACAGGGGTATTAGGTTCCACCAGAATGTCGATACCACGGTTTTCAATCATGACAGAAGGCACATCGGGATGCGGATAGCTGCCGAAATCGCCTACTTTAGCGCCTTTCGCCACGGGCCATGGCAGTTTGCCCTTATTGTTGACGAAGGAATTGCTCACCAGCTGCTCATCGGGAGTCAGCACTATAGCATTACCAGATGCCGGTTTGGAGCTTCCCGAAGAAGCGTTGGCCTTGTTTGCCTTGGATTTTGCAGCCTTGGCGGCTTCCTCGGCTTTTTTCTTGTTGGCGGCCACAATCTCAGCCTCAATGGCTTTCTTGATAGCTATATCCAACTCTTTTCTCTTTTTTTGTTTTTCTTGCAAGGTGCTGGCCAGCTGCTTCTCCTTCTGTTTCAATTCCTGTGCCTTTTTGGTGGTCTCGGTCCTGTCAATCTCCAGTTTCTTTATTTCCACTTCTTTCCCTTCCAACAACGCCAATTTCTCCGCTTTCAACTGCACAATCTCCTCATTTTTCTTTTTGATTTCCTCCTGGGTTTTCTCTATTTGATCGACCTGATGTTTCACATTGTTGGCGAAAACAGAATAATATTTCACACGGCGGAACATCTGCGAGAAATTGTCCGACGAAAGCAGGAAGGTCACCTTGTCTATCAGCTTCCTGTTTTTATATGCGAGATACACCACCCTTGAATAATCAGACTTCATGTATTCGAGCTTTTTATTCAGATCCTGTGACAACTTGATATTCTGTGCCAATTCCTCCTCCAACTCGAAAATTTCAGTGTTTAGGGTTGTGATCAAAGCCTCACGGTTGGAAATCTGCTGACGCAACACACTGATTTGCTGCAAAGAGGCATTCTTGTTTTTCTCAGTTTGCTTCAGCAATTTCTGAGTATTGGCGATTTCTGTCTCAATTTTTTTCTTGTCATTTTTCAGTTTTGCGCTCTTCGACTGCGAGAAAGCGTCGAGAGGAACACACAGCATTGCCACTGCCAGCAGGACAATGGAGACAAAGCTAATTCTGGTTTTATATGATTTCATCGCTATTAATTTTACAACTTATACAATAACTTACAAAAATAAAAGTATATTGTTCACAAATTTTACTATAAGTATAGTATTTATACACAGGGAAATGTTGAAGAATGTGCCAATGAGACAATGTGCTAATGTGCAAATTGAAATTAGCAAATGAGGGAATTGGGGGAGTCTCGTGCTACGCATTCGAGGGGAGTTTCGGGCTTTGCCCTCAAGGGGAATCTCTCTGCGTTCAAGGGGATACTTTTTTATTTATGGACTAAAACTATGGGGGCAACAGCGTCCCGCAGTTGCAATGAAAGCACCATCATATCTATCACAATAATTTGAAGTTATTATCGTTTGCATATAAAAACAAAATTCACCATGAAAAAGAGACAGAATATTTGCAGCTTTTTTCAAAAAAATATACCACAGATACATGCGAAAACCATTCATACACTATGCTTTTGCATGTTGATGCTAACGGTCCTTGCCGTCCAAGGCAATGGTGACCCTGTGGCCTTGCATTCCGCCATCACCCTGTCACGCACCCCTGTGGCGATGCACGTCCATGAGGTGCAATTGGTGGACGAATTCGTCACTTTCACCCCGCGCGACCGCTACATGGAAGTAAATGTGCGCTACCTGCTGCACAACCACTCCGACCGTTCGTTTGAAAAGCTGCCCTACGGTTTCCCTATCGACTACTTTGGCAGCGGCTCAGGAAACCGGCTGGCGTGACAGCTACATCCAGAATGTGAGTTTCACGCTTGGAGGAGTTCAGCTGTCCTGGCAGTGCTCACGAGATAGCATTATCGTTCCTATTCAGAAAAAATTCTCATTTGACGCTTTTCTTGATGTAATGCCAGACAGTGCGGACACCTACAGCCAGCGGATTATTGACAGTTTGTATGACTTATACGGAGAGGTGCTCGACACTTATACCAAGCCCATCTCGCGTCGCTGGTATTACACCTACCTGAACATACCAGCACAGAGTTATGTGGTGCTTGAAGTGCACTACACCGTAGAATGCGCCCTTTCGGAAGGAGCATATTACCGCAAGTTCAACCTGCTGGAATACATACCCAACTATTACTGGGAATTGCGTTTTCAATACGACTTCTCACCGGCCGCTTACTGGGGCAACGGACATGCCGACCATTTTACCGCCACCCTCGACACCACTGGCATACGCATTCTCAACGACCAACGCTGGCTCCGTGCACAGGACTGCCATGCAAATGGCATACAAGGCTTGCCCATGCAGCGAAAGGGTCAGCTATATCAGTATGAAACACAACACTTTGACTTAGCAGCAACCAAGCCTTTCGTGCTTCGTATTCCCTCCTCTGAATACACTATCGAGGTAAGCGGAGCAGACAAGAAATACCCTGCCGCCAACCTCAGCGATCTCAACCCCGCGACAGCCACAGTGCTGAAACCAAACCAAAACGACTCCATATATATCACCATCCGTTTTCACAAGCCCACGGCACTTGAGGGAATGCTGTTGCTTAACGGTTACACCAAAAATGCCGAGACCTATCGCAACAATTCACGTATTGACAGTCTATACGTTTTTGGATCAAGATTTTATGTTTATGAAATTGACGGCAGAAAAGAAACAAGTCGGTACAATAATGACCGTTACGATATGCTCTTTGGTGAAAAAGAATGGATAAAAAAATATACGGACTATAAAATATTGCCTAGGAAATATACCGGACATTCCCCAAAAAACTTTGATTGGCAGTCTCTGGTGGACAATGCCATGATGCTGGGTCTCAGCGATGGTCCCTGGGGCGACACCTGCTACGAAGAAATCCGCATTATCATCACTGCCACTGCCAAAGGCCTCAAATACGACGACCTCTGCGTATCAGAGATTATTCTGGTTGGAAAGTGATATTGTAAATCACAACGTTTTTACAGAATGCGAGATTACAGGTGTACGGGATTGTAAGATTTTCTGTACTTTTGCAAATTACAATTGTCAAAATACAAAAGCACATGAATCAACACTATATTCCTCCCAAATGCCTGATATTCTTCAGTTTTTTCTTGTTTCTTGTCCTCTCCGTCTCCGCTCAGGAGATGCTTGTAGGCAGCTACAACATACGCTATAAGAACTGGAACGACAGTGTGCAGGGCAATATGTGGTCGAAGCGCTGCCAGGTAATCTGCGACCAGGTCAACTTCATGGCTCCCGTCATTTTTGGCACCCAGGAGGTGCTGTACAGCCAGCTCCTCGACATGCACAAAGCGTTGGACGGCTACGACTATATCGGCATAGGGCGCGATGATGGCAAGCACGGCGGTGAACACGAGGCCATCTTTTACAAAAAAGACAAGCTCCAACTCCTTGACCACGGCGACTTCTGGCTCAACGAGACGCCCGACAAGCCCGCTTTGGGTTGGGACGCAGCCTGCATCCGTATATGCACTTGGGGCAAGTTCTCAGTGAAGAACGCACAGAACGACGCTGGCGACAAGCAGTCCAACAACCACCATGAAAACGCCAGAACCTTTTACTATTTCAACCTTCACATGGACCATGTAGGCGTGGTAGCCCGGCGCGAGGCGGCCAAGTTGGTGGTGAAGCGCATCAAAGAGATGACCAACGGCCTTCCCGTCATCCTTACCGGTGATTTCAATGTGGACCAAAACGATGAAATCTATACCATCTTCACCCAGTCAGGATTACTGAAAGACTCATACGATGCCGCCCGCATACGCTTTGCGGAAAACGGCACCTTCAACGCATACAAAACAGAATACTTCACCCAGAGCCGTATCGACCATGTGTTTGTGTCGCCTTCCACACAAGTGGAGGCTTACGGTGTGCTCACCGACAGCTATTGGACCCCCAACGAACGCTCGGATGAAAGTCGGAAGTCCTTTGACGCACCACAGGAAATCTCCTTCAGTCCCTATACCCGCCGCAATCCCTCGGATCATTACCCGGTATTCGTGAGATTGAAATTTTAACGCCAATCAGCACAATAACACCAAATAGAATTCAGAATCCAAAATTCAAAATTCAGAATTCAGAATCCATTTGCTAGTTTGCTAATTTGCTAATTAACTAATTTGCTAATTATCATTGGCACATTAGCACATTGTTAATTAGCACATTAAAAATTTCACTACCTTTGCAAACTGAAATTTTGAGCCTTAAAAGGACATAAAACACTGTGGGAGAGAAAACTAAAAAAATCAGGACTGTAATTCGCCGGCAGAATTCCCGCCGAAAGGCCACCTTGCGTGCCTTGAAATGGCGGCGCGACAAGTTCAACCGGCAACTGCGCGAACAGGTCAACGACCTGCTGATTGTGCGACATCTGCCCAAATTTCTCAAGCCAAGAAAGCACAGCCAAACGGAAGGACAGCCCAAAAGTGAGTATGTGAGAGGCCTACTGCTGGGCAAGTCTATCGGTTTAGGTTACGTGCCCGTGTCTTTCACTTTCGGTTTGGTGGCTGTGCAGATGGGCTTCGATCCTTGGGTAGCTGTTTTCATCTCACTCACCAATCTGGCTTCCGCAGGCCAGTTCGCCGGAATCCGCATGATTGCCGGTGGTGCACCTGCCATCGAGTTGGCCATGACTACCCTTGTGGTCAATATCCGTTACTTCCTGATGAGCCTCTCGCTCACCCAGAAGATAGACAGCAAACTGCCCACTTGGAAACGTTGCATCATGGCTTTTGGCGTCACCGATGAGATATTCGCCTTGGCGGCCATGGAAAAAGAGGATGTCAGCTTCCCCTTCTTCGGAGGGCTGATGACCTGCCCCATTGTGGGATGGACTTTAGGGACCGTGCTTGGCGCTTTCGCCGCCGAGCTGATGCCGCCCTTGGTACAGGCATGCATGGGCATCGCCTTGTACTGCATGTTCATCGCCATCATCGTGCCGCCATCAAGAAGCAACAAAAAAATATTCTACTCCATCGTGATAGCCTCGGCCCTGTCATGCATGTTCAAATACGTGCCGGGCATCAACCAGATCTCACAAAACGGAGGCGGCTGGTCACTCATCATTTCCGCCATCGCCGCAGCCGCATTATGTGCCACCTTCTTCAAGACCGAGGATGTGGAAGAAACTGAAAGAAAGGAGGTCGCACGATGAGTATGTTCACTTTCTCCACCGCAGGCATCATGCTGGCCGTCATGGCCCTCACCACCTACGCCATCAGGGTAACCCCCATGGCAATCTTCCACCGCAAGTTAGAGAACCGCTGGTTCAAGGACTTCATGTTCTACATACCCTTCTGCGTGTTGGCCGCCATGACCTTCCCCGATGTGATCTATTCCACCAAAAGTTTGACTTCTGGCATTGTGGCCACCGTAGTCGCCCTCATCATGTCGTGGCGCAAGCGCGACCTGCTCACCGTCGCCATCGGTGCCGTCGCCGCCGCCGTGCTCGTCGAGTACCTGAAGATGGTTGCATTCTAGCAATTAATAATTTACAATTAATAATTAATAGTTATGGAATAATGCCAAGACACTAAAGGATTGGCACCTCAGTACTGATTTGAATTCAGAATTCAAAATTCAGAATTCATTATCCGTACAATATTTCAGTTGAATTTTGAACTTTGAATTTTAAGTTTAATACTGACCCCTAACCCCTAACACCTAACCCCTAAATTAACATTCCCCTGTGGACAGCATCACGGCCTTCGGGCCGTTTTTTTGTTGATAACTTCCTATTTTTTCCGAAAATTTCCTTTTTTTTCCAAAATTCTCCGAAAATCAACAACAAACTGTGGAAAATTTTGGAATATTTTCCATTTATTTATTTTAAATATCTGATAATTAAGTGTTTATACAAAACATCAATTTTTAAAATTTATATGCTGAAAATCAATATTTTAAATAAAATAAAAACAGCACTGAAAAAAATTGCCATTTTTTTCCACGTTGATTTTCAATAAATTACGATAAAAACATGATATTTTTCGACCAAAATCAGAAAATTGTGGAAAAAGCATTAAAAAAATATCTATCTTTGCAACGAATAATACCAAAGAAATATGTCAGGATTCGATTACGGTTATTGGGAAGTTGCCATCGAGAAGCATGGGCGTATCAAACTGCCGACCATGCTGCTGAAGGCATTGGACGAGGACGACCGTAAGAGTTTTGTGGTGACCCCCGGTTTCGGCAACCATGTGGCCCTGTGGACCATGAAGGCCTATCAGAAACAAATCGACTACCTCAACTCTTTGGACAGAAACATCATAGCAATAAAGAAATACCGCAACGCATTTCTTACGCGCAATACCTTTGTGGAATGCGACTCACAAGACCGTCTCGTCATCCCGAAACCATTCATGGAAATGTATAACATTGACCGTGAAGTAGTTCTATTGTTAGACAATGGCAAAATCGAGTTATGGAACAGCGAAGAGTACCACAAAGAGTTCGACATGACACCTGAAGAACTGAACAAGTTGAACGAAGCCATCCATCTTGGCCAATTTAATACTGCGCGAAAGGAGGAAACCAATGAGTTACCATAACCCTGTCCTCCTCGCTGAATCTGTCAAACAATTAGTCACCAACCCTTCTGGTTTATATATCGATGTCACCTTCGGCGGTGGCGGCCACTCACGGAAAATTTTGGAAAACCTTGATTCAGAAGGTCGCTTGCTGGCCTTCGACCAAGACCCGGACGCCTCTAACAACGCTATCGACGACGAACGTTTCCAATTTGTTCCAAGCAACTTCCGCCACCTGAAAAAATTCGCCCAATACTACAAATTCTGCCCTGCCGACGGCATTCTCGCGGACCTCGGCGTGTCCTCCTACCAGTTCGACACCGCGGAACGTGGCTTCTCACACCGCTTCGACGGCGACCTGGACATGCGTATGAACAAACAAAAAGGCATTTCCGCCCGCGAGATCATCAACGGCTACTCCCCTGAAAGATTGGCTTCCATCTTTTACACCTATGGGGAATTGTCCAACGGCAAACAACTTGCCCGACAAATAGCCGGCGAACGTGAAAAAGCCACCATCGACACCACTGGCCAGCTGGTCAATGCCGTCACCCCACTGCTGCCAAAGGGCAAGGAAAACAAAGTGCTGTCACAGCTTTTCCAAGCCATCAGAATCGAGGTAAACGATGAGATGACCGTGTTGAAAGAATTTCTGAGCCAAACCGTGGATTGTCTGAAACCCGGCGGACGCTTAGTGATAATCGCCTACCACTCGTTGGAAGACCGCTTGGTCAAGAACTTCATGCGTTCCGGCAAATTCGAGGGCGAGGCCGACAAGGATTTCTTCGGAAATCCGCTCACCCCCTTCACCCTGGTCACACGCAAAGCCATCGTGCCCGACGACAACGAAATCGCTCTTAACCCACGCGCCCGTAGTGCAAAATTACGTGTAGCGGAGAAAAAATAACAACAAACATGATAAGCACCAGCAAACAGGAACCCAAACAAGCCAAAGCCAAAGGCGACAGCTTCTGGAAGCAACTGCTTTCCGGCGATTTCCTGTTTGCCAAAGAAACCATTCGCTGGTACCCTTATCTGGCCTTCGTATTCATACTGCTGGTCCTGACTGTCATCAATGAGCATTCAATGGATGCCAAAAGACATCGCATCAAACAGTTGGAAACAGAATACAAACAGACCATCAGCTTGCTGAAACACAACAACCAGTACATCCTCTACGATGAAAACCAGAAACTGATTCAAAAGCTGAACGACAGAGGTTTTGAAAAAAACGACAAACATATATACAAAATAGTAATTCAAAGACCGAAAGAAAATGCAGACTAACGAAGGAACTGAAAACAAGCGTTTCTCGGCAAAGATGGGAGTTATCTTCCTCTTTGTGCTTTTGCTGGGCTTAGGCTGCTTCGGCAAAATTCTGCATTTGGTCATCTTCCAACGTTCACTCTACAGCGGCACCTCCGCCAAATGCCTCGACAAAACCCAGGAAGGATGGGAAGAAAGCCCTCTGGCCCAAGACAAGAATTGCGACTGTTACATGGTGGCCAACAACGTGCGCCCTGTTCGAGGTGAAATCTATGATGACCATAACCGCGTCCTGGTCAGCAATGTGACCGTTTTCGACCTCACCCTCGATGGAAAAGAATTCGGCAAAAAAGACACCATTTATATTCACTCCGCCGCCAAACTGAACAAACTCGTTGACTTGTTGAGCGCGGAATTCTATCAGCATTTCAAAAACAAGTTCCCCAACTACAACCAAGAATATTACCACCGCAAATTCACCACTGCCCTGGTAGATCATCGGAACGCTCTTATCCTGCAATCCAACGAAAGCAATGAACACAAATGGATTACTTCCGAAGACACAGCCTTCATCAATCACCTGCCCATGTTCTCCGAGAAACCCTGCAAACGCTGTGTCAACTACACCTATCATACAGTCCGCATCAATCCATACGGAGACCTGGCCAAGCGAACCTTAGGCATGAACATCGGCGACCGCCAATATGGAATGGAATACTATTTTGACAAACAGCTGGCTGGCATCGAAGGCTCACGCAAGTATCTGTATGTCAACAAAGCACGACTTCCTTTAGATGACTATGTGGAACCTGTTGACGGCTATGACCTGCATACCACATTGAATCTCGAAATCCAGAATATTGTTCATAATGAATTGAATGCCAAATTGATAGAATGGAATGCCGACTGGGGTTGTGCCGTGGTCATGGAAACCAAGACTGGTGAAATCAAGGCCCTCTGCAACTTGCGCCGCGCCAACAAAGATGGTACCCAATATACCGAGAGTGACGAATATGTGCTGAATAAGATGGTAGAACCCGGCTCCACCTTCAAAATCGCTTCTGCCCTCGCCTACTTGGAGAAGAAAAATGGAAACGATGACCACCAATATCCCATTTTATACCATGAATTTGAACGGAAAAGCAAGGATGGAAGCAAAACTTACAAGTATGTCAAGTTTGATGAAAGAGGCAAAAACGAAGACAAAGGCTATCCTATAGATATTATCCAGCGCTCATCCAATGTGGGTATCGCCTCCATGATTTTCGACGCCTTTGGAAAGGACAACTACAAAGGTTATCTGAATAAAATCGACCAATTATACATCACTACCTCTTTCTCCACACAATTAGGCAAAATCCAAGCCCCCAACATCAAGCGTAACGCCAAAGATTTCCACACTTACTACAATACATGTTTCGGTGCCGGTTTCACCATGACACCCATTCAGACTCTGGTATATTACAATGCTATCGCCAACAATGGCAAGATGATTGCTCCCCTTTTCGTCAAATACGTGACTAAAGCCCACGAAACCGAACCCATACAGACTTTCGAAGCGGAGGTCATCAACGAGCAAATCTGCAGTCCCATAACCATCAAAAAGGCAAAAAGTTATTTGGAAGCCGTCGTCACGGGAGAGCACGGAACAGCCAGAAACTACCGCATTCCCAACCTCAGCTTCGCTGGCAAAACCGGTACCCGCGACATTTGGGACGAAAACATAAAAGCCTACAACTACAGCAAAAACAGTATCTCTTTCTGCGGCTATTTTCCCGCTGAAGACCCACAATACACCTGCCTGGTTTTCATGTACAACGTATCGAAAAAAAGCTCCATCGCCGTGGATGTCTTTGCCCGTATCGCCAGAAACATCATGAACACCACCAATTTCGGAGCCTTGCAGAATGTCAACCGCGAACACGGTACCAAACTGCCCAAAACCCATGTTGTCAATTCAGAGCAGTACAAGCTCATCATGGAAAGTCTGGGCATCGCCTATCCTTCCAGTCAAATGCCCACCCCTTACGTAAACTCCGGATGGAGAGACGACTACTCGGTCATGCTGAAAGCGCCAAAATTCAAAAGCGGTGACAAATTGCCCGATGTGTCGGAAATGATCGCCTCAGACGCTGTCAGCGAACTGATACGTGCCGGTTATCAGGTTAAAATCAACGGTTACGGTGTAGTGAGACGCCAAGTGCTGGACAAAGCCAGCAACACTGTGACTTTATATTTGGAATAGACAAAAAAACATAGCAATGAAAGACTTATCATTTTTATTGCAAAACATTGGTAAATACGAGATTACAGGAAGCATTGACCGCCAAGTGGAAGCCATCGCCTTCGATTCGCGCAAGGTGAATGCCGACCACCCAAACACACTTTTTGTGGCCCAACGCGGCACCCAAGTCGATGGACACAGCTTCATCGGCAAGGTGATTGAGCAAGGCGGACGCATGATTGTTTGTGAGGAAATACCCGAAACATGCGGCTGTACGACTCTGCCACAGGATATTACCTTCATTAAGGTGCCCAATAGCGACATAGCCCTTGGTCTCTTAGCCAGTGCATTCTACGATTTCCCCAGCCAAAAACTGCACTTGGTGGGCATTACCGGCACCAATGGCAAAACCACTACTGTAACACTGCTGTATCGTTTATTCCGCCAGATGGGCTACCCAACAGGTCTGCTCTCCACAATTGAGAATCGTATTGAAGATACTGTTATACCTACTAACCACACCACTCCCGATGCCATCGAGCTGAATGCTTTATTACATCAAATGGTGGAAACAGGCTGCCAATACTGTTTCATGGAAGTCAGCTCGCACGCCATCTGCCAGCACCGCATTGCCGGACTGCATTTTTCAGGCGGTATCTTCAGCAACATTACCCACGATCATTTAGACTACCACAAAACCTTCGCCGAATACATCAAAGCCAAGAAAAAATTCTTTGACGAGCTGCCCGAAACCGCTTTCGCTCTGACCAATATTGACGACAAGAACGGTTTGGTGATGACGCAGAACAGCAAGGCCAAAGTTCATACTTACAGTCTTCTGAAAGCGGCAGATTTCAAAGGTGTCGTTTTGGACAATGATTTCACGGGACTACAAATGACCATCAACGGACAAGAGGTCTATTTCAAACTCTGCGGACGTTTCAACGCATACAATCTGCTGGCCATATACGGTGCCGCCATCCTGTTAGGCATGAAAAGTGAGGAAGTGCTACCGCAAATGAGCGGCTTGGGCAGTGCGGCAGGACGTTTCCAGCTGATACGCAACAATGAAGGCGGCTCTGCCATTGTAGATTATGCCCATACGCCTGATGCCTTGAAAAATGTATTGTCCACCATCAACGACATCACCCAGCACAGCGCGAACATCATCACCGTGGTGGGCTGTGGCGGCGACCGCGACAAGCTGAAACGCCCCGAGATGGCCGCCATTGCCTGCGAACTCAGCGACAAAGTCATCCTCACCTCCGACAATCCCCGCACCGAGAAACCCGAAGACATCCTCAACGACATGCTCACGGGCGTTACTGCCGACCAGAAACGCAAGGTGCTGGTCATCGAGAACCGCCACGAGGCCATCAAAACCGCCTGTATGCTGATGCAAGGCAAAGATGTGCTCTTAGTCGCCGGCAAAGGCCACGAGAACTATCAGGAAATCAATCATGTGAAACACCACTTTGATGACACAGAAGAAATTAAAGCAAACTTCAATCTTTGAATTAAAAACTAAACATCATCATCTTGAATTTTGAACCAAAAAAAACTACCCCTGCCTTCGGCCACCCATTGAAGTCTTCGACTTCGTTTCCTATTCGCTCGGCATAGCCAAAGCAAGTTTTGTCTCTGCACTCGCTCATTCGTCAACCCTAAAAGAAGGGGAATTTAAATCCCACTATTCACCAAAAAAAATAACCACTGACCAATAATCACTAACCCCTAAAACCTAACCCCTAACCCTAATCACTGACCACTGACCACTGACCACTAACCCCTAACCCCTAAAACCTAACCCCTATGTTATATTATCTTTTCGACTGGTTACAAGAACTGAATTTCCCCGGTGCGGGAATGTTCCAGTACATATCTTTCAGAGCAGCCTTCGCCATTGTGCTGTCACTCTTCATCTCGTTGATAATCGGCAAGAGTGTCATCAAGAAATTGCAGAAAGCCCAAATCGGGGAGACCATACGCGACCTCGGTCTTGAAGGACAGTTGCAGAAGAAAGGCACACCCACCATGGGCGGCATCATCATCATTGCCTCCATTCTCGTGCCGGTACTGCTGCTCACCAAGTTGGACAACATCTATATCATCCTGATGATTTTCACCACCGTATGGTTAGGCTGTCTGGGATTTGCCGACGATTACATCAAAGTGTTCAAGAAAAACAAAGAAGGTATCGCTGGCAAGAAGAAACTCATAGGGCAGATTATCTTGGGATTGATAGTGGGATTAGTCATGTGTTTTCATCCTGACGCGGTCATCAAAGAAAAAAGCAATGTGGGAAAACAATACGTGGAGACCGAGGAGGTTTTCAAGTTCGACAACGCTTCCCGCACCACAACCGCTTTCACCAACAGCCCTGCAGAGCACTCCACAAAGACAACCATTCCTTTTGTCAAGAACAACGAGTTCGACTATGCCTGGCTGACCAACTGGACAGGTGACAAATCGGGCATACTCTCTTCCATCGTCTATATTCTCATCATCATATTCATCATTGCTGGTGTGTCCAATGGAGCCAACCTTACCGATGGTTTGGATGGTTTGGCGGTGGGCACCGCAGCGGTGATTGCCATCGGCATTGCCATTTTGGCCTACGTGTCGGGCAACAGCATCTTCGCCGACTACCTCAACATCATGTACATCCCCAACATCAGCGAGTTGGTAGTCTTCATCGCGGCCCTGATAGGAGCCTGCATTGGTTTTTACTGGTGGAACTGTTTCCCTGCCCAGGTGTTCATGGGTGACACCGGCAGTCTGACCTTGGGAGGTATCATCGCTGTTTCCTGCATTATCATCAGAAAAGAGCTGCTGATACCGATACTTTGCGGCATCTATCTCATGGAGTCCATCTCCGTCATCATCCAGGTCAGCTATTTCAAATATACCAAGAAGAAATATGGTGAGGGACGCCGGATTTTCCTGATGACACCCATCCATCACCATTACCAGAAAAAAGGCATGCACGAAGCCAAGATAGTGCAACGCTTCATTGTCATCGGCATCATGTTGGCAGTAATTTCAGTAGTAACATTAAAAGTAAGATAAGATATGGCAACACACAAAAACATCGGCTACAACGCATTCCCCACAACCGACAATCGCAGCAGCATGGCCGCCGCATTGGCAGGCAAATTGCTCAACGCACGTAACGAAAGCTTGAACGACTCCATGTCCGACTTTGAGGGCAGTGCCAACAAATTAGAGCTAGTAAAAAGTATTGAGGGCATCGATTTTATCAACGATTCACGTTCCACCAATGTCAACGCTGTTTGGTTTGCTCTGGAGAGCATGACCAAACCCACCACCTGGATCATGAGCATTGAGGACCGCGACAGCATCAGCGACGACCTGCTCGATATTATCAGGGACAAAGTGAAACACATCGTCATCATGGGTGTTTACAAACCCGAGATCTTCGATTTCTTTGCCGAGCAGAATATTGCCGTGGATTTTACCATGAACATGGAAGACGCCGTACGCACCGCATACTATGCCGCTGCAGCAGGCGACGCCATTCTCTTCGCCCCCGGCACCACCAGCTTCGGCATGTACCGCACCTACCGTGAAAGAGGCGACAAGTTCAAAGAAGCCGTGGCACAGTTATAAACGGGAAGACGGGGAGACATGCACTGCGTGCATTCGGGAAGACGGGAAGACGGTCAGACGGTTAGAAGGTTAGAAGGTTAGAAGAAAAGACGATTTCGTCTAACCGAGCGAGCGAAGCAAGCGACTCCACGAACGAGCGCAGCGAGTGTCTCCCCGAGCGAATGTAATGAGCATCTTGACGACCGAACGCAGTGAGCGTCTCCACGTCTTAACGCATAAACGATTAAATATGAATCTACGGGAGAAAATAAAGTTCAACGGCGACAAGGGCATCCTGGTCATCACCATTGTGTTGTCCCTGATATCTGTGTTCGCGGTACTCAGTTCCGCCAAATCCACCCATGTCTTCGTTCACCATCTCATCAACATAGCCCTTTGTTTTGCCGGCATGTTTGTCGCTTACAAAATCAACTACAGAGCACTCTCCCGTTTGGCCATCATCTCCCTGGTACTTGCCGCCGTGCTTCTTTTCGTCACCCTTGTTTTCGGCAATGACGACCGACGAGGTATCAAGATAGGTCCCATGGAGATCCAAACCTTCTATTTTATCGGTTTCCTCGCCATCTTCTTTATTTCCAAATTTTTAGCAGTACGTATCAACAATGAATCCGATATGACACTGCAAGATGTGTCAGGACTTTTTATCGTAGTGCTTCTATTTACCGGGGGCATGGCTCTCAGCAACATGTCCACTGCCATCATCTTTTTTGCCACCAGCTTGGCTATCATGTTTCTGGGCAATGTCAAAGCAAAACACCTGCTGCTTTTCTGCACGGTGGCGCTCTTTTTCGGTTCCATTTACCTGTTTGGCACCGACTCCGGCCGTTCCAGCACCTTCCGCCATCGCTGCCACTATTATCTTACCAACGACAACAGCGAAGGATATGGCGACCAGATGATCAAGTCCAAAGCGGCCATTGCCCGTTCCGGACTGTTACCGGCAGGCCCCGGACAAGGTGTTATCAACAAGAATCTCCCCGAGAAAGACACCGACTACGTGTTCACTACCGTCACTGAAGAATTAGGTATCGGTGTCAGTTTGGTAATTTTGTTCTGTTACCTGATATTGTTTTACCGCTCTATTCTCATTGCCAGACGTGCCGAAGGCCCCTTCGGGATGCTGTTGGCCGTGGGTATCGGCTTTTGGTTCTGTTGTCAAGGACTGGTGCACATCGGCGTCAACTGCGGGCTCCTGCCCGCCACCGGACAAACACTGCCCTTCATCAGCCGCGGCGGTGCTTCCCTCCTCTTTGCCGGCATCGCCACCGGCGTGCTGCTCAATATCAGCAAACAAGAAGCTTAATCAATGAGCAAATTAGCCAATTTGTTAATTAGCAAATGATTTTTTAATTTGCCAACATGACAATTTATTTTGTCATTCCGAAAACTTTTTGTAAGTTTGCAGATTAATAATTTTAATCTGATACACTATGGATAAATATATTGAAGAACGCGTGGCGTTGTGGCTGAATGACGACTACGATGCCGACACCAAAGCCCAAATCAAAGAATATCTGCAAAACAACCCTGATGAGCTGACTGAGGCTTTCTACCGCGACCTGGAATTCGGCACAGGCGGACTGCGTGGCATCATGGGCGTGGGTACCAACCGCATGAACAAATACACGGTGGGCGCCGCCACCCAAGGCTTGGCCAACTACCTGAAACAGCAATTCCCCAACCAGGAAATCAGCGTGGCCATCGCCTTCGACTCGCGCAACAACAGCGCCTATTTCGCCGACATCACCGCCGACGTGCTCTCCGCCAATGGCATCACCTGCCACCTGTTCCCGGAATTGCGCCCCACCCCGGTGCTTTCTTTCGCCGTGCGTTACCTGCACTGCCAGTCGGGCGTGATGGTGACCGCCTCGCACAACCCGAAAGAATATAACGGCTACAAGGTGTATTGGAATGATGGTGGACAATTGGTGCCCCCACACGACAAGAATGTCATTGCCGAGGTCAACAAAATCAAGTCGCTACACGATACCAAATGGCAGCGCAATCCCGACAAAGTGCATATCATCGACAGTAACCTGGACGAGGCCTACTTGAAGTTAGTGCACGGTCTGTCGCTGCATCCTGAAGCCATTGCCGCCCAAAAGCAGCTGAAAATCATTTATACCCCTCTGCACGGAACGGGTATCACCATGGTGCCCAAAGCCCTGAAGATGTACGGTTTCGAGAACATCAGCATCGTTAAGGAACAAGCTGTCAGCGACGGCAACTTCCCCACTGTGAAGTCACCCAACCCTGAGGAGAAAAGCGCCCTCATCATGTCTATCGCACAAGCAGAAGCTGAAAAAGCTGATTTAGTTTTAGCTACCGACCCCGATGCCGACCGTGTGGGTATCGCCGTTCGTAACCTCAAGGGCGAAATGATACTGCTCAACGGCAATATGACTGGTTCACTGCTGGTACATTACCTGCTGTCGCAATGGAAAGCCCTCAACAAACTCGATGGCAAGCAATTTGTTGTCAAAACCATTGTCACCACCGAATTGATCAAACGCATGGCCGATGCTTATCAGGTGCCATGCTATGATGTGCTCACCGGCTTCAAATATATTGCAGAAAAAATCAAAGAGAATGAAGGTAAGGCAAGCTTCATCGGTGGTGGCGAGGAAAGCTACGGCTACTTAGCCGGCGACTTTGTGAGAGATAAAGATGCCGTCATTGCCTGCTGCCTCATCGCTGAAATGACCGCTTTCTACGCCAATCAAGGCAAGAGCCTGTACCAGATGTTACTCGAGATATACCACGAATATGGTTTCTACAAGGAAGACCTGCTCTCATTGACCAAGCAAGGCAAGAGCGGCGCTGAGGAAATCGCCGCTATGATGATAAATTATAGAAATAATCCTCCCAAGGAAATCGGTGGACAAAAGGTTGTCCTCATGAAAGACATTCAGGCTGGCATCGCCTATCATTTGGACAAAGGCACCCAGGAACCCATTGCCCTGCCCAAATCCAATGTACTGCAGTTCTTCACGGCCGACGGTTCCAAAATCACCGTGCGTCCTTCCGGCACAGAACCCAAAATCAAGTTCTATTTCGGTGTGATAGGCCAGCTGCCCGACGTCCAGCAATACGATGAGGCCAATGCTGCCCTGCAGGCGAAGATTAAGGGGATTATTGAGGAGATGAAATTGTAAAAGGTGAGAAGGTGAGAAGGTTAGACGGGAAGACGTACACTGGCGTGTACTCGGGGAGACGGGAAGACGGGAAGACGATAATCTAACCGAGCGAACAAAGTGAGCGACTCCTCGAACGAGCGCAGCGAGTATCTCCCCGAGTGAGCGCAGCGAATGACTCCCCGAACGAGCATAGCGAGCGTCTCCTCGAGCTCATGAAATGAGCGACTCCCCGAGCTCGCGCAGCGAGCGTCTCAACGTACAAACAAATCAACGATTCAACAACTAAACAAAAAATAACATGATCAACCCAAAACTATTAAATCCTCAAAGCATCGTGATATGCGGTGCGTCAAGTGACATTCACAAACCTGGCGGAAAATCGCTGAAAAACCTCTTGGAACCGAAGTGCAGGGTGTGAAATGCTACGCCAAGGTCGATGACCTACCGCAGGTCGATTGTGCCATCCTCTGTATCGCCGCCAAATTCTGTGCACAAACCGTCGATGTGCTGGCCAAGGAGAAAGGCTGTCGAGGCTTCATTATCGTCAGTGCCGGCTTCTCGGAAGAGAGCCACGAGGGGGCTGAAATCGAAAAACATATTGTTGATACCATCAACAGCGTAGGTGGCTCACTCATCGGTCCCAACTGCACCGGCTTCCTCAACGTGAACTATGCTGGCTGCTTCGACACGCCCATCCCAACTCTTGACCCCCATGGTGTCGATTTCATCACTGGTTCGGGTGCCACCGCCGTGTTCATCAAAGAATACGGTATCAGCAACGGTCTGAAGTTCAACAGCGTGTGGGCAGTAGGAAACAGTGCCCAGTTAGGTATCGAATCATCATGCTCTATATGGAAAAAATCGGTGACCCGCAAAGATTGCTTAAGCATAGCCGTAACCTTATCAACAAGGGCTGCCACATCGCCGCCATCAAGAGCGGTGGCAGTGCCGCCGGCTCACGTGCCGCCTCTTCACACACAGGTGCTTTGGCTACCAACGACGCTGCTGTCGATGCCCTGTTCCAAAAGGCTGGCATCGTACGCTGCCACAACCGTCAGGAGCTGACAACCGTTTGCGCAGTGTTCATGCACCCCGAAATCAAAGGCAAACGCTGTGCTGTGATTACCCATGCCGGCGGTCCTGCCGTGATGCTCACCGATGTGCTCAGCAACGGAGGTATGGAAGTGCCCTCACTGAAGGACCACCCCGCCAGCCCCGCCCTGCTCGCCAAACTCTTCGGCGGCTCTTCTGTGGGCAATCCCATCGACTTCCTCGCCACTGGCACCGCCGAACAATTAGGTTATATCATCGACACCGTCGAGAACGAATACACTGATATCGACTTCTCCGTGGTCATTTTCGGTTCTCCCGGACTGTTCAGCAACAAAGAGGTATATGACCTGCTGGACGAGAAGATGAAAACCTGCAAGAAACCCATCTTCCCCGTGCTGCCCTCCATCATCAATGTAAAGGACGAGATTAACGACTTCATAGCCAAAGGCCGTATCAACTTCCCCGAAGAGTGCGTACTGGGCAATGCAATATGCAAAATATACAACACACCCAAACCACAACCCGAGCATGTGGAGCTGCCGCAAATCGACGTGGCACGCATCCGCAAAACCATCGACAAATGCGGTAACGGCTACATGGAAATCGCCGACTACAACGAGCTTCTGGATGCCGCTGGCATAAGCCGCAAGAAATCTGTGGAAGTATCAAAGAAGGAAGACGCTCTCGCCTTCGCCAAAGAGGTAGGTTGCAGTAAGGATGTTCCCCTCGTAATGAAAGTGGTTGGTCCGCTGCATAAATCTGACGTAGGCGGCGTTACTTTGAACGTGAAGGACTTGGACACCGTGAGTAAGGAATTCGACCGTCTGATGGCCATTAAAGACACTTACGCAGTGGAAATGTACCCGATGCTGGATGGTACCGACGTATATATCGGCGCTATCCGCGACGACAAGTTCGGACACCAGGTTTTCTTCGGCTTGGGTGGCATTTTCATCGAGGTGCTGAAAGACGTGCAGAGCGCGTTGGCACCCATCACCGCAGCCGAGGCCAAGGTGATGCTCACCAAGCTGCGTGGCTATAAGATTCTGCAAGGCGTGAGAGGCCAGGAGCCCGTCAACATCGACTTGTATGCCGACCAGATTGCACGTATCAGCGCCTTAGTGCAGGCCGCTCCCGAAATTGCCGAAATGGACCTCAACCCGCTTTTGGGCAACCCACGCTACGTCACCGCTGTGGATGCAAGAATCAGGTTAGAAAAATAATTCCATTTGCGATGACGCAAATGGTTACAATTCATTGTATGTGCCTGCGGAGACGCAGGCACATTATATCTTCATTCGCGAGGAATTATAAGGTCATAAAAACTCTAACTTCATACGCTTTCAGAATCGTTTTAATGTATTGCGTTCGAAAGGTTCGAGCTCGAAGAGATTGCCATCAGCAGTTGTAATTACAAGCAGGCCTTGCTCATGGGCATATTCTGCCGCATCGCGATCATAGGAGAGGGCTGCCACCGCCGCAAGAATTTCCTTGTCGCGGTATTCTGGGAATAGTCGCCTGAACTTGGGCAACTGACGCAAGAAATGGTCTATGTCTTTCCGCCTGCATTCGGTCTTCACCTCCACCACTATCGCCAATGTTCCATTCAGCATCACAAAGTCCACCTCCATCTCCTCCTGTTTGTTCTTGTTCTTCTTCTTCAGATTGCAGCAGTATCTGTCTATATCAAAGCCAGCATCCTTAAATATTCTCACAGTTGCCGGCTTCATGATGCCTTCTGTGATATGGCCGGTAGTAGAGGTAAACTGGTCGGCAATCTCACGGTACTTCTCATCCTGTTTCCGACTCTCCTCGCGTTCCGCCTCTATACGCTGGTCTAACTCCTTGGAATGTTGCCTAAGTTCGGCCACTAAGCGGCTCGTTTCCTGCATCCTACGGTCGGTCTCCTGCATTTGACGGTCAGTCTCTTGCATTCGGCGGTCGGTTTCCTGCATCTGCAAACTTGTTTTCTCTATCAATTCTCTCAACTCTGCCCATGATAATGATTCTTTGGTCTGGGTATCAATCTGGTCCATGGTTTATATATTTTTAGATTTTCATTGTTTTTTTTACGCGGCAAAGATACAATTATTTTTGACATAAAAAATAATTGTTGAAAAATATTTTTGTATTTATTTAGAATATTAAAGAAATCACTGCTAATGCCACAAAACTTCCCTAAATCTGAATTACAACAAGACTAAAAGGAATAAACCAAAAAAAAACGGTGGATTGAAATCAACCCACCGATTTTTTTTGATGTCGTTTCGCAACTTTTATTCGCCATAAATCAGCACACATCTTACACTGAATCCGTTGCAACGGCTATAATCCTTAGAATTGTATATCTTCTCACAGATATAGTCAATCATAGCACCAGAAGCCTTGTCATATACAGGATGACATGACCAGTAGTATGCATTACCCGCAGCGTCCTCAAATCTGCCAGTTGAACAATTGTATAAACCGCCAGGTACTGCATTGAAGCCTGTGGCGTTTGTGCCACCGCCTTCAAGCCATAAATCAGTTGATCTCAAATCCTTGGCATCAATACTTTCCAGCGTTTTGAAATCCTCATCGGTAGGCAGATACCAACCATTGGGGCATACACCTTGTACATGCTTGCCGGCAGCGTATGTTGCTTCGATATCGGCAATGCTATTGGTTACAGTATCAGCAGCGGCATACCAATCGTACAAGTATCCAAAATTGGTGACATTTTCTGACTCATTGGGGAAATTCTCTGACACATAGGTCATCAGATTTGGAATGGTGTTTCCGTTGCTGCTGTATTTTGTTGATACCAGGTTTCTGTCTGTCCAGCATAAACAACCCACACGAACACCATTATAGGTATTACCTTCACCATCATCCACAGAGGGGCAGGGATAATGATAAATATAGATGATTTGCTCACAAGTAACCTCATGTCCGCAGGTGTCAACAGCGGTCCAGATAATGGGGTTATAACCTATAGAGAAGATGCTGTCAGGATAGTTCGTAGGGATATCATTATAAACTGTATCCAAAATATCCTCGGTAATAGCGGGATCGCTGAAAGTGAAGGTCGGAGTGCCATAATTTCTGATGATGGTGTCACAACCCTGCATGATACCTTGCTTGATAGTGTCAATCTTCATGGTGGTATTACCATGGAGAGAGTCAATGTGGACAATAACCTTGCTAACTTCGATAGTTGCGGTAGCAGTGGCGGTACAAGCCTTAACATCGGTAACGGTCACACTAACGGTATAGGTATAATCAATATCATCAGCTTTAGCGGGAACTTCAGTCGCAGCAGCATTCACATCGGTTGCATCATCACCCCAAGTGTAAGTATAATTACCTGGATCATTACCACCTTGAGCAGTAACGCTTGCACTGAAATTGCCAACACCCATCAGCGGGCAGGGATTATTGGTAGGAACAGTCAGATCTGTGATTTCCAAAGTATCGGGCTCATCAATAGTGAAAGTACCTGTCACAAAATACACAGAGTCACTGACTTTCACGGTGTATGAGCCAGGTTTAAGATTTTCATAAATATAGATTCTGTCTGTAATGTTCACTGTGTCGTTCTTTGATAACGCAGTGCTTGACAATACAAGTTGGAACGGAATCACGCCACCGCTTATTTTCACCGTGTCGGTACCGTTGTTTTCGCTGTGGCAAACTACATCGGTGGAGTCATTTGTGACAGACAGAGAATCATGCCATACAGCGTACATTGTAACGGTAACATCAGCATTGTAGGTGCCACCGAGACCATAGTTATCGCCGGACTCATCAGCTGCGGTATTCCATCCATAGATTGCTTGGCCTGCTTTGGTGAAGTTAGCTCCATTGTCAAGGGTAACAGCAACACCTGGATCCTTGCTTTGCTGGTAGATAACACCTTCACCACCGTTATTGTTGTAATAAATGGTATAACCATTTTTCCAAATTGCATACAGGGTGGTATCGGAGATCAGTGTAATAAGATCACCAGGATTGAAGCTTTTTCCAGTACTATCAGCTTTGGTATTCCAAATGGCGAATGCATGGTCAGGCTGTCCAGTGAATCCGCAATCTTCCACCTCTACGGTGCGCTGAGCATCGGGATCGTCTTGTTTTACAATGATGGTATCCATAGTTCCACTGGCACCGCCATTGATATTATAGTAAAGGAACCACGCTTTGGCCACTGTCCAGGTGCCATCACCATTGTCGAAAGTGGCATAGCCAGGGGCGCATTCTGGATCAACATCATCGGAGTATGTTCCACCTGTAATGTTTATTGCTGTTTTGTTATCAGGGGTTAAACATTCTGTGGTTCCAATAAATTTTCCACCTGTAATAGTTGCTGTGGAAGCTTCAGTATTAGCAAAAACTAATGCATTGGGGGCATTAACGGTATCGTTTTCTAGTACTATATTTTTATTACCTGCAGCTTGTACACGGATACCATAGTCATCATATACAGTTATTTTATTACCAGAAATTATGACATCGTCACCACCATCCCTGATATTGATACCATGATACATATTTTCTGTAGCCGTACAATTAGAGATTGTGATATAGTTCGTCGTATAAAGTTGTGCTAAAGCACGGGCGTTCTTTATACTCACATTGTTAAGAGTAATATTTTTTGGTCCTGTTTTTGAAAGACTTTGCACACCAATAATGGTGGTTTCTGCGCCAGTAGCATCCATCGTGCAATTGCTCACTGTAACATTGTGTGCATAATTGTAGTGATCCGAGGTACCTGTATTACCATAATACCATGGTTCTCCACTTGTTTTTGGATTGGGCATACATACAAATGCTGTAGCGTTTTTATAGGTTCCTGTCAACTGATCGGATGCAAGTACAAAATTAATATTGGTGATGGTTAGTGTTTCTGCATTGTTTCGACGTCCCACACCATCTACAACAATCTGTCCAGCAAGTGTGTGATTTTTGCCGTCAATGGTGAGGTTTAAATTGGCTTTCTGCATTACAAGAACATGCTCCTCAAAATCGGCAATAAACTCAATGGTCACGTCAGTTGGTATAGCGTAGGTAGCACTATACGCATCATCCACAGCGGCTTGTAGGGTAGGATACTCGGTTGTGCCAATTTTTGCGACATTTTGCGCCCAAGAGAGGCTCATGCACATCAGTAGGGCAAAAATAAATAATAACTTTTTCATGTTAATTGTTTTTTGTTTATACTATATTTTCTTGTTTACTTTTCTTACTTTTTTGTTTATTTTTATTTTTTATTTTGTTATCTCATTAATTTTCAATCCATTACACTTTATCTGATGTGTAAAATTTAGGAGTATTTTTCCTTATAACCCAGCAACACACTACACCATAGAAAAAATACAATCAATTGGTTTTCAATACATTTAATTAACATTTTACACCAATTAATATTTTTCTACACAACTTACAAATATACAAATAAATTTAATTTTAAACGTTTTTCTTTTAATTTGAAATATAATTATTCATTTTGTTAACACCTGACCACCACAAAATGGAAATACCAAAACTAATGCTAATTATCTCCCCATAAATCTATATTTCAACAAGACTAAAAAATCCCCCCAAAAAAATGTACCCTGAAAGAAGAAAGAAAGAAAAAAAAAGAGCCGCCATTACTGACGACTCTTTCGACTTGTTAAATATGTTGATATAACTTCATCGTTAATTTCGAACACAACGAACCGAGAACCCGTCGCTCTTACCTTGGTAGTTCTTGTACACACTAGCGTTATCGTAATCGAGACGGTGACGGTAGGCTTCGGAGTCACTGTACTGCGTAGCACTCCATAAGCTGGCGCTGTTGCCAAAATTGGCGTAACGGTTGCTGTAGTAGCCGCCAGCGGGAAATGCCGAGAAACCTGTTTTATTATTGTCGTCAGGGATATTGCCCACAGCACAGGTAGTACCGTTAGTGTTCCATCCTGCCTTGGAGGCCAAGGCTTTAGCTATATAGGAGCCGCTGCACTGGTAATCAGTCTGGCTCATAACATAAGTCTCCAACTGCGTCCATTCAGCATCGCTCGGCACATGCCAACCAACGGGGCAGATACCCTGAACGCCACTGGGATTGGCATCGCTGCTACTTGCCCCGTTCATTACCGCAACCCAATTGTACAGGTATCCGTATGTGGAAACATTGGTCGCATCATCATTGGGAGCACAGCGATAAGCAGTTTCTATGGATGTGGAGGTGACATCCTCTATGGTTGTCCCATTGCTGTACATCGTGGTACGCAGGTTCTCTGCCATCCAGCACTGCTCGCCAATTTTAATAGTTTTGTACTCATTGCCTTCAATATCTTTTACTTTGTGTGTGCCACATTCAAATGGGAGACGCGCTTCAAGCTCAGCAATGTATCTGCGCAAGCTGTCAAACAGAAACATGAGGTCCTTGTATGAAACGGCCTGCATCTCGTCTTTGGTGTATTCGAGGGTGGTCTGGTTCACTGCTTGAGGCACAGTAACAGTATCACTGAATACCGTGTGGTGACCAGAGAAAGTATTGTCGCCAGAGAAAGTGTTGTCGCCAGTTTTTGTTGCAAAACCATCCATATCAGGTTTGTTCAAAATCTCTGCTGCTGATCCGCTAGCGGCTTCCCAGTCTGCGTTCACTTGAGCGGGAATTGTGATCTCGCTGTTGCCTGCCTGGTTGGCAGTAAAGGTAACGGGTGTTCCCGTACCGTATGTAATGGACAGGGTTCCGTCGTTCACTGCGGGAATGGCCCCACGGATGGCTGCGGCGGTGTCAAGCAAGGCACTGCGGACATTGACGGAGACCGTGTCGATATTGCTTTGCAGCAACAGGCTGTCGGCTTGGATTTTGTTGTAGATGGCCTCTACGGTGGCGCCACTCGGGTTCACATCGGAGGCATACAAAGCATAGGGTACCGCCGTCACGGGAACGGTGTTGGTCACCGTCTCAGAGCCGATGGTTACCTCTGTCGTGATGCTCGCGCTGCTCCAGTCGATGGCGTCAAAACCGGCCTCATTTCCAATGGTCAGCGATATTAGACCGTTGGCATTGGTTTGAACGTTTGTGAAGGTCTCCACATAGCTACCTATCGTCACCTTCACCGCCACCGTCGTGTTGGCAGCTAAGCGGTTGTTGCCGTCTCTCACCACAGCCTGGTAGCTGATCTTTCCGGTGCTCTGGGCCATCAACGACAAGCCCAGCATCACCATTACAATAAGCGATAAAAGTTTTTTCATTATTGTTTATTTTTGAATATTATTGTTTTTTCCTTATTGTCTTATTTCTGAACCCAATGCCATCAAGCAACCTTGAGGATTCCAACTTTCAGTTTTCAGTTTTCAACTTTCAGTTTGTTAGTCATTGAGTTCAGAACCGTCGTCGGCGTACATCTGGTTTTTGACGCAACGGACGCTGATGCCGTTTTCCGCTGTCATGTC
>CACXXY010000040.1 GCA_902771655.1 uncultured Bacteroidota bacterium
TTCCGCAGTCATCGGAGAGCAGCCTTCCCAAGCGTCTTGATGATTTTTGTAAGCAAAGGTATGTTCGATGTACAATTGAAATTCGTTGATTTTCCATGCAGCCAGCAAATCGACAATCTGGTATAGCGTTTCCATTTTGGGCACCTTGTTGCGGCTGATATCCAGCATGTATCCTCGACGCTCGAAATCGGGAACGTCGTGGATGACGAGGCAGGGCAGGGTAGTGTTTTCTGTGAGAGCGTATTCTATGAGTTGCAGCAGGGTACGAGTGCCGTAAAATACCGCGGCCGGGTCGCCACCAACGATTTCGATTTTGTCGATATGGATGCTCAAGCCGTATTCCTGAGGTTTCATTGTGGGCTCCACGCGCATTTGTAGGTAGGGGAGGTGCTTGAGCTCGTGAGCGGTCAGCAGATTGTATTGATGCAAAGTGTGGAGAACATGCTGGCAGTGTCTCAGCTGCTCTTCCGACAGGTTGTTTTTCTCCCGAAGCCGTGTCAGTTCCTTCGGAATAGGGATTAAATAATCTTTTATAAGCCTATTTTGCGCCGCTGCGGACAGCACAGTGCAACAGCAAATCAGAAGTATCAATAATCGTTTCATTGTTGTTCAAAAAAATACAAAATAACAAAAAGATTTCAGAAGAAAATAATGTTGCTATTTTTGCAAATTGAATTGAAAAAATCTATCGTTAAACAAAATATTGAACCGACATGAAAATAGGTGAGATTGTCCATCTGATTGATGGACAAATAATAGAAGGTGAACAATACAAGGATCGTGAAATAACTAAAATATTCGCTTCCGACCTGATGAGCGATGTGCTGACTATCGATACCGACGAACAACTGCTGCTACTTACGGGCTTGTGCAACAACCAGTCGATGCGCACTTGCGAGATGTCTGACATCAAAAACGTGATTTTTGTACGTGACAAGAAGGCGACCGAGGAAATGTTGGAAATTGCCCGCGACAACGAAATGATATTGATCCAGACTCCGTATTCCATGTACCGTACGGCAGGCATCTTATACAGCAAAGAACTACCGCCTGTTTATTAAAAAGACTAAAAAATGAATTTTGAATATAAAGTTGAAGGAGGTGACTTCACCAATGCCGGTTCCACCTCCAGTATCGTAAAAAAAATGATGAAGCAATTGGGTGTGCACCCTGACATCGTAAAGCGCACTGTCGTTGCGTTGTACGAGGCAGAGGTGAATATCGTGGCCCATGCGAATCGTGGGGTGATTTATGTGGATTTGGATGAAAATAAGGTCTATATTAAGTTGGAAGACGAAGGTAAAGGTATCCCCGATATCGACCAAGCCATGCAGAAGGGCTATTCCACCGCTTCACCTGAAGTTCGCGAAATGGGCTTCGGCGCCGGTATGGGTCTGCCCAACATTAAATCCAATACTGATGAGCTTAAAATCAGCTCGGTTGTGGGCAAAGGAACTACGGTAGAAATCACCAACTACTTCAATAAATAACAGACTATGGAATCTTTTCACCACGCACTGAATTTCAAGTACGATCTCTGTATCGGCTGCTCGCATTGCACAAGTGTTTGTCCCACAGGAGCCATCCATATCGAGAACGGCTCTCCTGTGCTGGATACGAACCGCTGCGTTGACTGTGGGCGATGCTATTTGGCTTGCCCAGTGAACGCCATCTATATTGAGCAGGATGACTTCCAGACCATCTATAATTACAAGTGCCCCGTGGTGTTGATTCCTTCCATTTTCAGTGCGCAGTTTCCTGAAAAAATCAGTCAGTGTGCCATCCTTTCCGCCATCTATCACTTGGGGTTCAAGTATGTGTATGAGGTGGAGAAAAGTGTGGACCTGATGAAAGAAGTTATTAAGGAACAGATACTTAGTGAAGAGCGGGAAAAACCTATCATCTCCTCTTTTTGTCCGGCGGTGGTGCGTCTGATTCAGGTGAAATACCCGTCTTTGGTGCCCAATATTCTGCCGATGCGTACGCCACTGGATTTGACCACCTTGTACATCCGCAAGCGACTGACCGACCAAGGAATTCCGGATGAAGATATCGGCATTTTTTATGTGACGCCCTGCGCCGCCAAGATTGCCGCTGTGAAGAGTCCTGTGGGCGAGGAAAAAATGCCTGTGGAAGGTGTTATCAATATGAACTACCTGTATAACAAGGTGTTCCGTGTGATTAAGGAGGGCGTTTACAAGTTGCGTGAGGATGAATTCGACTTCCATCCGATTTCACAAAATAGCTTGTATTTTACACTGACAGGCGGTGAAATCAAAGATGTGGAAGTGGGTCGGAATTTGGCGATAGATGAAATTCACAATGTGTCCGATTTTTTGGAAAAATTAGAGGATGAGGACATCGACAATATAGATTATCTGGAATTGCGCGCCTGTGACGAAAGCTGCGCGGGAGGCATTTTGTGTGCTGGCAACCGTTTCCTGATTGAGGACCGCCAGAAAAAGCGTGCCCAGGGCAAGCCCAAAACGGTTACTCCTGAAGAGAATAAATTGCTGAATTATTTCCCCTATTTGCGTGAGAATTTGAAAGTCGGAAAGGTGGCCCCACGTTCCATGGACAAATTGGATGATAATATCGCCGTGGCCATGAGAAAGATGAAGAGATCGTTTGAAATCAACGAGGATTTGCCGCAAGTAGATTGCCGTATTTGCGGTTACCAGACCTGCAAAGCCTTTTCAGAGGCCATAGTCAACAACGAGGCTGATGTGCGCCAATGTATTTTTGTTCAGCGCATTCTGGAGCAAACCGACAAGCTCACCACCCCCGAAGCGTTAAAGCTAATGCGCAAAGTATGGGGCGAAAAGAAAATCGAGAAGCACAGCATCAAACACCTGGATCTGGAGTAACAATAGTTTAATCGCGGACGCAACGGACGGAAAAACCGGATTTCTTGTTGGCTGCATCTGTTGTTACATAGGAGCTGTTGTAGTGGAGAAAACGGCCATAGGCTTTGTTTTCTTCATTTTCAGTAGCACTCCAAAAGGAAGCACGGTGGTGGAAACTAACATAGGAGTATGTAGCGTCATAGCTGCCAGCTGGAAGGGCTGAAAAGCCTGTGGCGTTGTTGGTAGTGGGGTCATAGCCAATGTCGCAGTTGCCTGGATTACTATACCATCCCCCTATAGATGATGCTAATGCCTTGGCAATATAAGTATAGTTGTTGCCGCAAGTGTATTCGCTTTGGCTACTTACATAGTCGGTAAGCTGTGTCCACTCTGCATTACTAGGTACATGCCAGCCTGTTGGGCAGATGCCTTGCACACCAGAGGGAGTGGCACTGCTGGAAGCAGCCCCATACATCACCGCAGGCCAATTGTATAGGAATCCAGAATAACTTGCTTCGCTTATACTGTTGTTCGGTCCATAACGGCAGGGGCCAGTGGAACTTGAATCACTACCGACAGGAATCGTAGTATTATCAGGAAATTTGGTGGTGCGTAAATTTTCTCTCATCCAGCACTGGTCGCCGAGCTGTATCGTGTTATATACATTGCCGTCAATGTCAGTGACAGTGGGTGTGCCGGGACAAGGTGGACAAACTGGCAGAATCTGTGTCATGGCGAACTGCAACACAATGGTTTGAGACATTTCCTGTGCCTGCGTGATGTGCTGGCTTTCCACACTTTCACCGTTAATTGTTGCATATCCCACGTATTCCATCATATCACCGGAATTGAATGGATTGGTGGTGTTGCCTCGATTGTGGAATTTGGTTTGTGGAGATGATGTTCCCACCTTCTCTGCAATGCCTATATATTCAATACCATCGTAGCTTCCGCCACTATTGTTTACCATTTTGATGGAGCTTGTTTTTCCGTTTTGTTGGGCACTCATTACAAATGTACCTGCGGTGGCAATGTGTACTCTATACAAATGTGTACCAGGTAGTAGAAATGTTTTATGAAAATCTATAATTTTGCCAGATATTTCACTAATTTGTATGGTGACATCACCTGCTTCAAACACTGATAATTTTGCTTCAGTGGTGCTGTTAAACGGGTTAGGATTATTTTGCGACAATTGTATTGTTGAGCCATTAAAATATGGTTGATGAATGTCAATTCCTGTACCTTGCTGCATGGTGAGCGTAAAGTCTGGCCATGTAATGTTTTCTTGCCAGTTTTGGGTCAGATTGGTGACAGTCACATTGTTGAGTTGCACATAATTGTTGGCTGCATCCTGGCCCGTGAAAGTAAGGGTGACTGTTTGGGCCGATAATACACACAGTAGGAATTGGAATACGAAAATTCCACCAATAATTTGAAGAAATTGTTTTTTCATGATAGTTGTTTTAGTATTTGTTGTAAAAAGTTGCTATATCCATTTCTGTTTGCAAAGATATACAAAAATATTGAAACAAACATGGTGGTCAAAAATTCTGACCGCAAAATACGACCACTTTGTAAAATTCCTTCCAAGTGAAAAAATCATTTTTGTTAAAATCGAATAGGTAATCACTTAAGAAACTGATTGTCAGTATAATTTTTTTTATTACCAATGGTAAAACAAATCAAAATTATATCTATTTTTGTCAAAAATATAGAAATAACTAATAATTATGACAAATATTTTTAAAGTGAAATCATTACGCTGAGAGACCAGCAGGTGATATAGAATACCGAAAAGGCAGAATTATATGTCGTGGAAATAAAAAAATCGTGAACTTGTATTTATTCGATTCTTGGGTTCTCGGCCAACCCGCACAACAAATAAAGAAAGCCCACGATTACTCGTGAACGTTTCTCATTTTTCTTTTTTGTTGTACGTAGGAAATTGCCGAAATTTCAGAATCGAAAAGAAAAAAGCGAAAACGCTTTATCTCAATATGTTAATTTATTCGGTTTTTTGTTTCGATAGGCGATGGTTTGATGTTAAGTCGTTGATGATTTCTGTTTGCAAAAATAATAAATTTACTGAAACAAACGAATTTGTAGGAAAAAATATTGGAATAAGAAATGTAAATACCTGAGAATCATTTATTTGATTTTTTTCAATAAGGCTTTGTTCTCAGGTTATCCTTAAAATCAACATATTAAAGCATAAAATACTTTTTTGTACTGTTTTTTTTCGTACCTTTGCACCCTGATTTAAGGAGGCATTATCGGACTTCGTGTCTCCTTGAAAATACAGGCAAAAAGGAGTCCCCTACTAACAAAAAAATTAACATGGATAAAATTAAATCGTTAGCAGATTTGAAAAAGAAGAGAGAAGAACTCCAATCTAACCTCAAGCTGCGCGAAAGCGGTGACAACGTGGAGAACATGATCCAGATTAAAGTCGCCATGGCTACTTGCGGTATTGCTTCAGGTGCAAAACAAGTGATGGAAACTCTCATCGAAGAATGCAACAAGAAAAATGTTCAGGCTGTTGTCACACAGACCGGTTGCATGGGTTATTGCTATGCAGAACCTACCGTTGAAGTGAAAAAACCAGGTGCTGATCCCATCGTGTTTGGTTATGTAAATCAGGCCAAAGCCGTTGACTTGGTGGATAAATACATCCTCAACAATGAGTTGCTGGAAGGTATCATTCCTGTTAATTATGAAAAAATAGATAAATAAACAATAAGGAGGTTTTTCAATGTCAAATTACAAGTATCACATATTGATTTGTGGCGGTACAGGATGTCATGCGTCTGAAAGTGCCAAAATCAAAACGAATTTTGAAACTATTTTAGCAGAAAAAGACCTGGCCAACGACGTGCAAGTGATTGGTACCGGTTGCTTCGGCTTCTGCGAGAAAGGCCCTATCGTTAAGATTCTGCCCGACAACACTTTCTATGTTCAGGTAAAACCTGAAAACGTGGAAGAAATTATCAACGAGCACATCATCAAGGGGCGTAAAGTGGAACGCTTGCTGTATGTTGACCCCAAAACCCAGCAGCACAAGGAAGACTCCAAACACATGGGCTTCTACAAGAAACAGATGCGTATCGCTCTGCGTAACTGCGGTTTCATCAATCCTGAAAACATCGACGAGTACATTGCCCGTGACGGTTACAAGGCATTGGCAAGTGTTTTGGAAAGAAATGATCCCGAAGGCACTATCGAAGATATTAAGAAATCAGGTCTCCGCGGTCGTGGTGGCGCTGGCTTCCCCACAGGTATGAAATGGAGCCTCTGTCGTCAGAACAGCGCTGACCAGAAATACATGATCTGCAACGCTGACGAAGGTGACCCGGGTGCATTTATGGATCGTTCCATCCTGGAAGGTGACCCGCACACTGTCATCGAAGCTATGGCTATCGGTGGTTTCTGTATCGGTGCCACCAAGGGTTTGATTTATATCCGTGCCGAATATCCGCTGGCTATCCACCGTTTGCAGGTGGCTATCTCCCAGGCTCGCGAAATCGGTCTGCTCGGTCCCGACATCCTCGGTTCAGGCTTCGATTTCGACATCGAATTGAGATACGGCGCTGGCGCATTCGTTTGCGGTGAGGAAACCGCTCTGATCCACTCCATGGAAGGTATGCGTGGTGAACCTACTTTCAAACCACCATTCCCCGCCGTTCAGGGTTACTTGAAGAAGCCCTCTAACGTGAACAACGTTGAGACATTCGCTAACATTCCCGTTATCATCAACAAGGGTTGGGAATGGTTCAGCTCAATCGGAACAGAAAAATCAAAAGGTACGAAGGTGTTCGCTTTGGCCGGTCAGATCAACAACGTCGGTTTGATCGAGGTGCCTATGGGTATCACCCTTCGTGAAATCATTTATGAAATCGGTGGCGGTATCAAGGGCGGCAAGAAATTCAAAGCCGTTCAGACCGGTGGTCCTTCAGGCGGTTGCTTGACCGAGAAGTTCCTCGATACTCCTATTGATTATGAAAACCTCGTGGCAGCAGGCTCTATGATGGGTTCTGGCGGTATGATTGTTATGGACGAGACTTCCTGTATGGTTTCAGTGGCCAAGTTCTATTTGGACTTCACCGTTGAAGAGTCTTGCGGTAAGTGCTCTCCCTGCCGTATCGGTAACAAGAGAATGTGCGAAATTCTCGACAAGATCACCAAAGGTCATGGTACCATGGAAGACTTGGACGAACTGCGTAACCTCGCCCACGTTATCAAAGACACAGCTCTCTGCGGCTTAGGACAGACTTCTCCCAACCCCGTATTGTCAACCATCGACAACTTCTGGGATGAGTATGTTGCCCACGTTGTGGATAAGAAATGCCCCGCCGGTCAGTGCAAGGCTCTGAAACAGTATGTTATCGATCCTGACAAGTGTAAGGGATGTACCGCTTGCGCAAGAAATTGCCCGGTTAACGCCATCTCCGGCACAGTGAAGAATCCGCACGAAATCGACCAGAAGGCTTGTATCAAATGCGGCACTTGCTATGAAAAATGTAAGTTTAACGCAATTAGTATAATATAAAAAGCACATAATCAATGGATACAGTAAAATTAACAATAGATAATAGAGAAGTTGAAGTGCCGAAAGGTACAACTATTCTGAAAGCCGCTCAGAAACTGGGTATCGATATTCCTACCCTCTGTCATTTTGAGCTGGAAAATCTGCATGTTCACAACAGACCAGGCGGATGCCGTATTTGCGTGGTTGAGGTGGAAAAACGTAGAAACCTCGCTCCTGCCTGCGTTACCGAATGTATGGAAGGCATGGTGGTGAAAACCAACTCCATCCGTGTAATCAATGCCCGTAAAACCGTGTTGGAACTGATCCTCAGCGACCACCCGGCAGATTGTTTGCAGTGCGCCAAGAGCGGCAGATGCGAATTGCAAGACCTTGCTGTCCGCTTCGGTATCCGTGAAAATCCTTATATCGGAAGCAATCACGAAATGTCAAGATATCAGGTGGAAGTTTCTCCTTCCATCATCCGCGATATGAACAAGTGCGTTATGTGCCGTCGTTGCGAAATGATGTGTAACGAAATGCAGACCGTGGGTGCCCTGTCAGCTATCGAACGTGGTTTCCCGGCAGTGGTCTCCACCGCTTTCAACCAGCATCTGGATCACTCACCCTGTACCTTCTGCGGTCAGTGTGTGGCAGTATGCCCCGTTGGTGCTTTGACCGAGGTTGACCATACCTCCAAAATCATCCGCGCTATCGCTGATCCTACCAAGAAGACCGTTGTACAGGTGGCTCCCGCTGTGCGTGTGGCCCTCGGTGAAGAATTCGGTATGGAACCCGGTTCTATCGTTACTGGCAAGCTGACCGCCGCTCTGAAAGCTCTCGGTTTCGACTATGTATTCGATACTGACTGGAGCGCCGACTTGACCATCATGGAAGAAGGTACCGAGCTCATCGGCCGTCTGACCAAATATTTGGCTGGCGACAAGAGTGTTCCGCTTCCCATCCTCACTTCATGCTGCCCCGCTTGGGTGAAATTCTTCGAACACCAGTTCCCCGATATGTTGGATCTTCCTTCAACAGCTAAATCACCGCAGCAGATGTTTGGTGCTATCGCCAAATCATATTTCGCAGAGAAAATCGGTTGCAAGCGCGAGGATATGATCAGCGTGTCTGTGATGCCCTGCTTGGCCAAGAAATACGAAGTTGGCCGTGATGAGTTCAAGGTGAACGGTAATCCTGATGTGGATTATTCAATCTCTACTCGTGAGTTGGCTCGCTTGATTAAGTTGGCTAATATCGACTTCACCGCTCTTCCGGATGAGAAATTCGACAGTCCTCTTGGCGAATCAACCGGTGCCGCTGTTATCTTCGGTACCACTGGTGGTGTAATCGAAGCCGCCGTTCGTACCGCTTACGAAGTGATTACTAAGAAACCTCTCCCGAAGATCGACTTCGAAGAACTCCGTGGTCTGGAAGGTGTTCGTTCGGCTACCGTTGATGTTGACGGCCTGAAACTGAACATCGGTATCGCTCACGGTCTGGGCAACGCCCGTAAGTTGTTGGAAGACATCAAGGCAGGTAGGAGCCAGTTCCATGCTATCGAAATCATGGCATGTCCTGGTGGTTGTATCGACGGTGCCGGTCAGCCTCAGCACCATGGTAATAGTGATATTATCAAGGCTCGTTGGGAAGCTATCTACCGTGCCGATAGAGAAATGCCTATCCGTAAATCTCACGAGAACCCGTCCATCCAGGCTATCTACAAAGAATATCTGGGCGAACCTTGCGGTCACAAGTCACACGAATTGTTGCACACGCATTACTTCGACAGACAGACCACCGTGGAAGTGGATGTGGACAAAAAGTAATTAGTAATCAAGAAAAATTCAGAACAATGGATAAGAAGATAATTGTAAAAATGAAAAAAGAAGTTCGGGAGAAAATTGTTGAAATTTGCAACCGCTTCAATAACAATCCCGGCGAATTGATCAATGTTTTGCACCAAACGCAGGACTATTTAGGCTATCTGCCCGCTGAAGCTCAGGAACTGATTGCCGAGTGTCTGCATATCCCGACTGCCAAGGTTTATGGTGTGGTTTCTTTCTACGCATTCTTCACCATGACCCCCAAAGGAAAATATCCTATTTCCGTATGTTTGGGTACTGCATGCTATGTTCGTGGCGCAGAAAAAATCCTCGACGCATTCAAGAAGGAATTGGACCTCGAAGTGGGCCAAACCACTTCCGACGGCATGTTCTCATTGACTTGCTTGCGTTGCGTGGGTGCTTGCGGTCTGGCTCCCGTTGCCATGGTTGGTAACAAGGTTTATGGCCGTCTCGCTCCCGCTGATGTGAAAAACATCGTGAAGGAGTTCAAGGACTTGGAAGCAGCCAACGCCTAATTGCCTGTATGAATCAAAAGAAAAAAGGCGGGTCGCAAGACTCGCCTTTTTTTATCATTAATCGTACTAAGAATTGTTTTTATTTTTGCTTGGGTAAAAGCATAATCTCATGGTGGAACTCTCCGTTACCACTTATATGAATATTCTCGTCTTTTCCTTGTAATCAGCGTATTCTGGCTTATTCTGCAGTTGGCGTTTTTCCATCAGGGGAATGCTGATGAAGCAGAACAAGCAGGTGTTCAGCACTGCTCCAATGAGCCACCACCAGTTGTGGGTAATGTCGGGTGTGACGGACAGGAACATGAAATATACACCCCACCACATCATGATTTCCCCCAGATAGTTGGGATGGCGGCCATGTTTCCAAAGCCCGACATTGCATACTCTTCCGCGTTTTTCTTTGATGAAACAGTGTATTTGATGGTCGGCCACCAATTGCAGGGTGACACTGCAAAAACACAGCAAACAAGCTAAAACAGTGAATATATTGGCATTTCCACCATATTCTATAAGCTTGAATCCGGGTATCATTACCATGAACACAACCAGTGTCGGCATCATGTTCAGTCCAAAGAAGTTAATTAACTGAAACACAAAAGGTTTCTGGCTTGTCCTATATTTGGTGTAACGCCAGTCTTCGGCATTGAGATTCTTGAAAGTGTAGGCCCAGTTGCCTGTCAGGCGGATACCCCAAATCCATACGGCTGTCAGTAAAAGTATTGCTGAAAGGCTGCCATTGCCCTGTTCGATAGCCCATGCGGTGAGCATTATGGGCGGTGCCACGCTCCAATAAGGGTCATATACCGACACATTTTTAAATGCCAAGCCGAAAAACCATACGAAAATGGTGGCTACAATGTCGGCGGTAAGCATTCGACAAAGGTAATGCCAATCTGTTATGCAAGAACATTTATACACAGCGTATCCGACAAAAAAGGCTGCTATGTATATGATTGAAATGATTAGAAAACTTGCGGTTCTGGATGCTTTGACCCTACCTGAGAATGATTGTGAACTCATTATGTAATGTGTTTATTATTAATGTTTTATTTGTGAATCATAAGTTCTTATGCTCCTTGTACAGATTTGGCCAGGCTGTGTGCTTCTGTTAAAAATTCTTCTCCGCTCATTTCTTTCAGGAACATCAATCCATGGGTTGCTCGCAGCTTGGGATTGGAATTCTGGAAAAAATAGGGTTTGCCTAAAAGCAGTTGCACAGATTGTAACTGCTCAACCCATATATTTTGAGCCAGATTACTGAATTTTCCATCCAATTTGTAACTTGGGAAAGAGGCTTCAACTTGACTTAGATAACAATTGGAGAAAGCTTCATTGAATGCGTTTATGTCATTGAGAGAAACAGGTACTATATGTGTTGCTTCGGCGGGATGGAATTGATACCAGACATTACGATAACCCCATATTTTCAGCTGTGAAATATCTTGCTCTTTACCCCATTCTTTGATAGCTTCTGCGAGGGTCTGCAATACTTTATAATGTGTATCAGGTCCACTGCCTTCGGGGTCGAATGCCAAAGAGATAATGTCTGGTTTAATGGTTCGGAGTTCTTGTAGAATAGGTAATACATCTCGTTGTGAATCTGGTTTTTCTGTAAACATATCACCTTTGTAGAAACCTAATCTCAAGTGATGGACATGATCTTCCATCATGCCGAAATGACCCCATACCAGCTCCTCCTCAAATTCACGAATCATGCCTTTCAGCCTTTGGATTTCAACAGGCATTTTTTGTCCGTCGTAACAGGAACGCGTGAAAGCAATAAGTTCTTCGATTTTGTTATCCAACTCTTCCACGGATTTCAATTGCCATATTTCCACCATGTTTCTTACCATCCTGTGGGCAAAACCGCGCAGAAACTCCTTGTACTGCCGAGAGGCAATCTTGATTAGCGAATGATAAACGTCTTTCACCCTCTTCATTTTATATCCTTCAGTAAAGAAATTCGCATAATATACCATTTGTATGTCTCCTTGTCGCAATAGTTTCAGGGTATTGCTCAGATGCTGAATCAAAAAAGTATTGGTAACTGCATTGAAACCGGAAGTCATGATGGAAAAATACAATTGGTTTGAGTTATCGTTGGCGATATGGCTCAAATATGGCAACATGCCCAAAAGTATGTCGTCATGGTGGGGAGCGGTATTGTAAATCACTTTGTCGTGAACAGGAGCCATGCCTTTGTCTATTTTCTTGACGATAGAATCAATGCTGTCTTGTATGGATTGCAGGCACAAGTTGGGTATGTGCTTGCAATAAGAATCATTTTGCAGGTCTTCAAACTTCAGCTTGTCGCTGAATTTATCTATTTTCTTACATAAATCAATTATGGCTCTGTCACTTTTCTCCTGATTCCAAGCTGTGTTTATATAATATTGATATACAGAGTTTTGTAATAGTGATGTAGCGCCTTTTGTCAGATAAAAACGCGCATTTGCCATATTTGACAATACGGAGGCTGGATACTTGTTGGAAGGTTTTTCCTCAAGTGCCTGCTGAATTACTTCGGCTTTGGCCTCTCCGGCTGCATAAATGATGACGACAGCATCTTGATTGAAACAGAGGGTGCTAAGGCCTATGGTTATCACAGGGCGGAAGCGTGATACTTCAATGCCTCCCAAGTCGCTGGCGGCTACCGCCTGGGTCTCAAAATTGGTTTCAGTGAGTCTTGTGGTGGAGAAGAAATCACTGCCCCGTACGTTTGAGGCGATGTGTCCATCTGGACCGATTCCACCCAAATAAAATCCAATACCACCTAATTCCCTGATTTTTTGTTCGTAACGACAACACCATTCATCAATCAAATAGATAGATTGTTGTTGCAGTTTTTCTATCTCGGTTTTGGCCTCACGATAGCGTAGAGATAAATCAACCTTGTGCTTAGGAAATATATCCTGATATGATTTTCCTTTTGCCAAAGGAATCTCATTGCAGTTGATAAATAAACCTTTGGAGGCGTCCAGACCGAATCCTTCTACATAATATTTCTGCACGTAATTATAATAACTATTGTGTTGGATTGGATTAATGGGATAAAATTCCTCCGCTTGAACAAAATGCAATCCCGAAAAAACAGGTTTTTTTACCACCTGCAAACCATGGTTTTGTCTGAATTTTGCTCCTCCTTCTGTATCCCATTCCGCTAGTATCTTTTTAAGCCAGACAATAAAATGTTCGGAGGTTTTTCCAGTAGGTAAACTGATGACACCATCTGGGTTCTCTGCAGTCCACTCTATAAAACGCAAGGCTGTGAGCAAACCTAATTCGGGACTGTTTTCAGTAGTAATATACGGTATGTTTGTGGGGAAAAGAGGGTGGTCATTTTTATTGAAGAAATGTTCCACAGATGAGAAGGTGGTCATTATTATTTTTCTTTTGATTGGTTTGTTGTTAATGAAAAATCGGGCAAAGGTACTATTTTTTTCTTTTCGTGGGAGAATAAAAGATATGTATTTTTCCTCTGTGTTTTTTTGGACGCACGCGGTGCATCCTTTATAAAAAAATTATTTGTCTGTGTGTAATTCGAGGATTTTATGTAAATTTGCTTTATGTTTTTCTGGCCGCATTCGGAACGCCCCTATGGTGGAATTTAATGGTCTTTGTAAAATTATAGAAAATGACAGAAAAAGAACAGACATACGAGTTGTTATATAAACAAATCCAGGCTTTGATTGAAGGTGAGCAGGATGAGATTGCTGTGATGGCCAATGTGGCGGCCTTGATTCACGAAACTTTCCATTTTTGGTGGACTGGTTTCTACCGTGTAATAGGACAGGAGTTGGTATTGGGGCCATTTCAGGGACCAGTGGCTTGCATGCATATCAAGTATGGTCGCGGGGTTTGTGGTACGGCATGGCAGGAGCAGTGTAGCATTGTGGTGCCTGATGTGGAGCAGTTCAAAGGACATATTGCGTGCAGCAGCGCCTCTAAAAGCGAGATAGTAGTACCTGTATGGCGAAACGATGAGATAGTCGCCGTTTTGGATATTGACAGTGAGAATCTGGCAACCTTCGATGATATTGACCGCATTTGGCTGGAAAAAATTGTTGCCAGCATTCATGCCGAAAATTGAAATTCACGTTTATTTAGAAAAAAATTATCATGTTAATTGATTTGTTTGTTTAAAAAATGTATTTTTGCAAATCGATAAACATGAAAAGTTCTATCCTTGAGGTAAAAACAACAAACAAAAATCATAAAAATGAAAAAAACACTTATTTTCTTAGTGGGTTTATTTACTCTGCTCACATTTGTTTCATGCAACCGACATATTCCTGCTAGCAAACTGCCACAGCAGGCGCAGACTTTTCTGGCCCAGAATTTTCCGGGAACCAATGTGCTTTCTGTGGAAAGAGACGGTCTCAAATATGATGTTTATCTTATGGATGGAACCAGTCTTGAATTCCATCACTCCGGAGACTGGCATGATGTGGATTGCCAGATGAGACCTGTGCCGGAAAGCATTATTCCGATGCCCATCCAGACCTATGTCACCACTAATTTTCCAGCTTGTTTTGTTGTGAAGATCAAACAGGAACGTAGAGAGTATGAGGTGGAACTGAACAATGACTTGGAACTGAAATTTGATAAGAGCGGGAACTTTATTTATGCTGACTGATATTGGCAGAATGACTCCTATTCAAGATTAATAATAAAACCTTTCAAAATTTTCGTATTATGAAAAAAATCTTTTTTGTGGCAAGCATACTTCTGCTTTGTGCTTTGAGCGCAGTGGCCCAGGATCGTATGATTACATTTGATCAGCTTCCCCAGAGTTCACAGACTTTTATCACTACATATTTCTCAAAAGCAAATGTGTCTTATGTGAAAATTGATGAGGAATCATACGGCTTTGAGTATGAGGTATATTTTAACAATGGTAACAAGGTGGAATTTGACAAAACTGGAGCACTGAAAAAAGTGGACTGCAATCATAGCAAAGTTCCTGACGGAATTGTTCCCGCACAGGTAATAACGTATATTAGCAACAACTATCCGGGAGTTTTTGTGACAGAATGGTGTAAGAAACGTACCAACTGGAATGCGGAACTGAGCAATGGTTTGGATTTGTATTTCAATGCTCAATACCAACTTATTGGCATTGATGATTAAGCGAATATAACCACATACGATTTACAAGAAAAGACGCAGTTGATTGCCGCGTCTTTTTTTTGTACATTAACACAATGAATTAATTTGCACATTTGCTAATTAACCAATTTGCTAATTGAAAATTTTTGTATTTTTGCCACGATTTTTCGGTGAGCGGTTTTCGTTACGAAAATCGCGAGAGGGAAACAGGTGAGAATCCTGTACAGTACCCGCTGCTGTAAGTTTCAGCGAACCGGGAACACTCCGCAAGCCACTGTTGACATGGTCAATGGGAAGGCGAAGTTCCAGGTGAAACAAGTCAGAAAACCTGCCGAGGAACCACAAAAAGTGAACAGCTTCGGGAGGTAGGCTTACACATAAAAGATTTATTATCAAAGAATCTCTTTGTATCCTTTCCCAAGCATAGGCACGAATTTTTATTGTATAACTTAAAAATATAATGCTTATGAAAAAAATCTTATTCTTTTTGCTTGTATTAGCAACGACTTTCAGTCTTTCCGCGCAGAATGCACAGATGAGGGAACGATGTGCCAGCTGAAAATATCCAGTTCTGGGTGGGCAGTGGCAGCAACGAGGTGGTGGCCGCCTTCTTCTTCTGCAACAATCCTGCCGTAGGTATTGCTTATGGCTATCGTTTTAATGGAACAGCTACGATTTTGGACATGTTTAATGCCATTCAAACCGCTGATCCGAATTTTACTTTTTCACAAAATAGTGGTTGGATTAATACTTGTGGCTATAATAATGGTACACTTGTTTGTTCTATTCCCAATGGTTATCTAATGTACAGTGTTAATGGTAATGGTGCAAGTGGTCTTTCTGATCCTCTCGCTAATGGAGATTATTTTGAATTGTGTGAATGGGGTGATTGCACGCTTCCTACCACTAACATCTATTATCCTGTGGATCCTAATGCTCCTACCGCTGTTGATGCTACTATCGATGCCGATGATATCCTGTATTGGGTAGGTGAAGGTAACAACGATGTTGTTTTTATAGTCAATTGGTGCGACACCGCCATTGCCATGGCTTGGGGTGTGCATTTTAACGGTGACAGCATTACTGTGGCAGATATTCTGGATACCCTTTGGGAATATGATGACCGTTTTGATTTTGATGCGACTGGTGGCTTTGTGAATGATGTCATGTATGAAGATGATGTGTATGACTTGTCCTTGCAAGGCATGTATTTCATGTATAATGTGAATGGTGGTTCCGCTATGGGTATAGAATCACAGTATGTACATGACGGCGATTATATCAAGTTCGGTGATGAAATGTGCGGTATTGCAGACGCTAACTGGAATTATACATGGACTACATCTATTGTTCCGGTTAGTGATCCCAATGGTGAAGAACATCCTGAAGATGCTACAATTGACGCCGCTGACATCCTGTATTGGGTAGGCTCTGGTAGCAACGAAATCATTATGGCCATCAATTGGGCTGATCCTGACACTTGTTTGGCATGGGGTGTGAGATTCGATGGTGCTTATATTACCAATGCTCAGGCTTTGGACTCTATGGCAGCTGCCGATCCTCGCTTCAGCTATTCTGGTGTAGGTATGCTGGACGAATTGTTCTTTATTACTGATAGCAATGATACCCTTCGTCTGACGGCAGGCAGCTATTGGAGCAACAACGTTAATGGCAATCAGTCAGCAGGTATCAATGCTCAATTACATGATGGTGACTTTAGCAAATGGGGTGATATTGTTGTAGGTATTGGTTATGACTTCATGGACTGGGGCGGTGTGCTTTACCCGATGGGTATGGCATGGGTTACTCCTGTTGTTCCCGTTCCTGTTCCTCAAGGTGATGAACCTGTTGATGCTACCATTTCTGCCGATAATATTGTTTATTGGGTAGGCAATGGCGAAAATGAAGTGGTATTTGTTGTGAATTTCTGTACTCCAGAAGCGGAAGCTCTGGCATGGGGTGTGCGCTTCTCTGGCGAAAGTGCCATAGTATCAGATATTTTCCATACTATTGAATTATATGATGAACGTTTTAATGTTGAAGGCACTAGTTTTGTCACCAATATCACTTTTGCGGACGGCATTCATGACAACTACACTACAAGCATGTACTGGATGTATAATGTCAATGGGGTCACAGCTGCAAATTACGCCGATCAACAGGTGGTGCATAATGGTGATGTTATTAAATTTGGTGATGCTGAATGCGGAGAGCCGACGGATGGATGGCTTATGCACACATATGCCTGGCTGAGGAACATACTGTTTCCACATATAGAAGCACCTGCGGACAGTGAGAAATATGAGGTGAAGAGACTCAGCCTGCTGAGATTCATGCACGGTGTATACGAGTATGAAAGAAAGTGCTGCCGGTTCGAACCGACAAGGGATATACCTCTCCTCAGCGA
>CACXXY010000041.1 GCA_902771655.1 uncultured Bacteroidota bacterium
TTCCGCCACTGACAACCCACAGCATATATACGTATGTACCTCTGATCACATTACCCCTTACTTTCCCATCCCACAACACCAAACGGCCATCCATTTCAGCGGGCAGGTTGGCAAAAGGAGTGGGAGGAACAAACTCGCCAGCCGTATTTTTCTTCCCTTCGTAATAGAATACTTCCTCGCCATAACGCGAATATACCACAAACTTCACCTCAGAGATAAACCGAAGCACAAACTGGTCGAGATAGAAATAGTCGTTCTGCATCGGGCCATCGTTCGGACTATGGGTCGGTGTAATGCAGTTCGGCAAAAAAACTTCCGGCATACAGGGTTCTATCCTGTATGTAGCCTTCACCTCACATTCTGTCGAGCGGTCAACGATGCTCACTAAGTAGCTTCCATCGCTCAGTGCCAACAACTCATCGGTGGTGCTCATCACCGAGTCCATATAAATCCAAGTATATTCCACCTCATTCTGCTGCATATTGCTCACATGAGCCACCAGCGTAGTCTGGGCACTGTCACAAAAATCGCCCAACTGCTGGATGGTTACCGCCAGATTCTGCACATCAAAGCGCACCTTTACAATACTGTCGCAACCGTTCCATGCTCTGATATTATACTGAGGTAATGCGTTTGTGTAATTCACCTGACGATCGCCCACAGCATTCAAGTCCCAACGGGTAATCACATTATCATAACCAAAAAGTTCGGGTTTGTAATAATACGGCAACTTGCCCTCGCAGGTACTCACCGTATCTGCCGCATATTGTTTTTCTATGTACTCTGGCAGTATGGTGACGGTAGTATCGATGGTTACTGATTTGCATTCTCTCTCGTAATCCTCAATATATAGCGACACTGTATAAGTACCCGGCTGTGCGTATATGTGTTCTGGCTCAAAACCATGTACCACAGGGCTACCGTCACCAAAATCCCATGTGCACTGATCGGGATGTAGTTCCAAATCCTGCCAAGTGGTATCCACCCCACCGTTGCCATTCGGTTGAATAACACCTATACTGCTGGTATTGTGTAGTACAACTCCATAGTCGCAGTTTTTTTCACTTGTCAGTGCTTTAGGTTCAATAGAGAAAGAGGGCTTCAAATCATAATATTTGACCATAGCCTGATAGACAAAGGGGACACCTGTATAAGACTGAACCACACATCGGTAGTATGGCTTGGCGGGATTCGGACGCAGTATAGGATTATATTTGGTGCTTCCCTGAAACACAATGGGGCTACTTGAATCATCCGGATCAAACCAATTGGATGTGGTGGTGGAAGCCGAATCCGTCCCATTATACCAAGCATAAGTATCTTCGTCAAAGCCCCATGGAACACTCAATCTCAACGAATCTCCGCCACAATATTTCGTTTTTAACTGCGCGGGAACCATCTTGGCTGTAAAATAACAATAAGACCAATGAAAATAACCATAACAGCCCCATACATCAAGACGAAAATCCACAGCTTGGCCGGCACGAGCCTGCTCCGACAAGTCGAAAGCCACAATAGTATAGGGATAGGTGAAAATACTATCGACATTATATTGGCATGGGCATCCCGGTTCAACGGGACAACTTTGCGTGGGTCGCAACACTGGTGTATTGTCGGGATCCTCGTCTCCTGCTTCACCCGGTGTTCTATACCAGAAGCGGGAATAAGGATGGGTAGCGTCATAATTCCCCAAAGACAAATAGTTATCAGTACCATGTTGCAACACGGCCAACTCAAAACCAGGATCACCCGCATAGAAGTGTCTGGCATCTTCTGTCACAAAAGCAAAGTTCACCAAAAGCACTGGGTTATTGGTATCTGGTACAAAAGAATACAACATCTGCTGCCTGCGTTTCCCCGAAATCAAATTTTCATTTCCTATTCCTGGTGTCCCTAATTGAATTACAGTATCCACGAAAGTTCCCGGATACAGGTCCGAATCCCAAGCTTCCGCCATAATGGGTCTATTAAAACCCTCCCCATCACAACTGCGAAAGCAAGTATCGTTGTTAAGAGATTGAGGATTTATCGGATCATATACCCTGAATTGATGACTTGGATACGCACCTGTATCTATACCTGTGTGTGGTTGAGTAAACAAAATACAAATTGGTTTTACCCATGAGTCGTCCCAGTTGACAGACGAGCTACCCGTCTGGGGGGTCAAATACATAAAACTTTGGGGCGAACCTATATGGACACCATCGACAACCTGCTGTCCCAAGGCCAGGCCTGAGACACACAAGATCACCAGTAGTACCAGTATTTTTTTCGCAACTTGCATGGTATCCAAAAAAATATGCTGAAAATCAATTTTTTTAGACTACAAAAATAATATTTTTCCATATTACTTCTGTCTTATTGAAAAAAAATATTTTTGCAGCATCAATCTTACCAAAACCAATAAACGATGAAACATATACTGATGATTGTGCTGGTCGCTTTAATGATGGGCGGATTTCCCTACTTTCCTTCCGTCAGCATTTGATAACGAAGCAGTGCTGTTTTATAGGATATTTTGGCATCAACAAGTTGGTCAAGTGCTTGTCGGTGAATAGTTTGCGCCTCCAGCAAATCCGAAATCGGAATCAATCCAGCCCGATAGTTGGTGGCGGATGTCTCCAAATTCATCTCAGCATCGCGCACCGTGGCATTCATCAGTTCTGTCTGATTATAGGCCTCCGACATATTGTTCCAAGCCTGCCGCACCTCCAATTCCATCTTGCGGGTCAGGTCGTCACGGTTGTTCTCCGCTTTTTGTATCTGCAACTGCTGCTGCTTGATTTTGGTGGAAGCCTCCCACCAGTTAGTAAGCGGCACCTGCAACAATGCGAATGCCAAACCATTGAATTTCGAACGATCGAAAACCAACTGACCATACGAGCCGCCTATACCCACCGTCAGATGAGGCAGAGTTTCCCCTATCAACACCTTCTTTTTCAACTGCTCGGCCCTCACACTCAGGTTCAACAGCTGATACTCTTTACGGCCAGCCACGGCAGTAGCGGCATCTTTCTGCGGATAAATCGCGGTCACATCAGCGATGCTGTCGCTCAACCATAATTGCTCCGAATACTCCACACCCACCAATTGGCACAACGCCATGGTAGCTAATGTGATACCATTATTCACCTTCAGCATATTCGATTGCAGTTCATGCTGTTTCAGGTTTACTTTCAGCTTGTCATTCTGAGTCACCAAACCGGCATTGAAAGCAGCAGTCACATCACGGTAAAGGGTATCAAGGAAAACCATAGCTTGTTCCAAGGTCTGCTTTTTATCCTGCAACGACACCACCAGCCAGTAGGTTTCTTCCACTTGCTGCAGCAATTTGTCACAAGTCAATTCCTGCTGCAAAGTGGCGGCTTCCTCTCCCAGTTTCGCCAGACGGCTGCCATTCACAATCTGTCCACCCATAAATACCGGCTGCACGGCGGTCACCCCAACTGTATAGCCTTTTTCGCACATTGACAAGGAGTTGGGTAATCCCAAAGCCGCTCCATATTCGGCATACATATTATGCAGCCACTGGCGGGCCTCGGCATTGCCGATATCATCAATACCAAACTCCACCAAAGGATTTAAAGCGTAATAGCCTCCCGCCAAAGCGCTGACATTGGGGAAATATTTGGTGAGCACCTGCTGCCGCACCTGGCGGGCCACCAACACATCCAAAGCGGCGTTTTTCACCATGGCGTTGTTGCGAAGAGCCATCGATTTGCAACTGTCAAGGGACAGTGGCTGAGCATGCACGGAAACAGCTATCAGAAGCATTGTCCCTATAATGATCAGTGTTTTTATTTTCATTTTTTTTTGTATTATATTTACGTCACTACCCCGCCCTACGGGCACCCCTTCTAATAGAAGGGGAATTTTAATTGCGTCACTACCTTGCCCTTATTCATTGGGGATCAGGGGCCAGGGGTCAGGGGTCAGTAAAAATCACTGTAACCTAAAACCTGTAACCTGAAACCTACGACAGTATATGTTTTTTCAGATGTTTCACTAATTTGAAATTCATTTTCCGGTCGTGGCTTTCGAAGAGCTGCCAGTAGGAAACGGGCAGCAGGGTGACCACGAAGGGGAAGGAGAAGATGGTACCAAAGCAAATCACCACGCCCATCGGCATCCAGAGGGAGGTATGGGCGATAATCATCGGCACCACACCCAGAGCGGCAGTAGCAGAGGTCAGGAAAATTGGACGCAAACGCCGCTTACCAGCCTCAAAACCAGCTTCTTTCGCCGACAGGTGATTGTCGTGACGAAGACTTTCCGCATATTCAAACATGATGATGCCATTTCGAACAATAATTCCTATCAGGCTCACCAATCCCAACACCGCCGTGATACTGAAGTCTAAGCCGAACAAAGTGAGTCCCAAGGTGGCTCCGAAAATACAGATAGCAGAAGCTGCCATATTCAGCATCACCAGCTTGATATGATGGAAGTGATATAGCAGGAAGGCAAACATCACCAGCAAAGCTGCCAAAAGTGACAACACAATCTGCGGAATCACATCCCGGTTGACCCCATTCAAACCACCATACTCCATGACCACATTTTCCGGTTTGTACTCCAAAAAGTCTTTTTTCAGATATGCCTTGATTTTCTTGGTGACCGATGGCTCGCTGATGCCATATTTGAGATCGGCAGCCACGGTGACCGTACGCACACTGTTGCGGCGGTTGATGGAAGCGTCATGCCAGTCGGGAATGATGGTGGCCACCTGTCGCAGCGGCACCCATGTGCCAGGGATGGAAGTCGGTATCATCAATTTGCCTAAGTCCTGATACGACATATTCTCACTTTCCTGTAAGGAATAGAGCATCACGGGCACTTTGTAATCGCCCTCCCAAACAGTGGTCAGCGACTGTCCACCTAACACTGACGACAAGTAGATGGACAAAATACTTTGCGTAACACCCAAACGAGTAGCTTCATCGGTGTTCAACACCACCTTGATATTCTGGCTGGTCTCATCCAAATCAGAATGTATCCATGTCAGCTCCGTCAAGGTGCTCAGATAAGATTTCAATGAATCGGCCACCAGTTTCAGCGAATCCAAATCATCGCCCGACAAACGGATTTCGATAGGATTGCCCACCGCCTGATAGTCCATTTGCTTGAAACGGGCATACGCATTCGGGAAATAGTGTTCATATTTGGGTCCGTATTCCTTCAGCAAGGCCCTTGTGTCATCCTCACTGGTCGTATTGACAATAAACTGGGCATAGTTCTTTCTGGCCATCTGCGGAGCGTAGGTGGCATGAAAACGCGGTGAAGAGCAACCCACAAACGAGGTGATACCTGTCACCCTGGGATCTTGACGCAACATATCGCTCAAACTGTCGGCCAACTCCGCGGTCTGTGCCAACGAACTGCCTTCAGCCAAATGGATTTCCACCGCAAAACTGGTACGGTCGGCCTTAGGCAACATTTGCACATCCAAATTCAAGAACAGAAAAACACCTAAACCTACCGCACTGACAGAGGCGAAAATGGTCAATGCCGGATGATTAAAACACAAGCCAAGTAACTTGTTATAAGTTCCTTGCAGAAAATCAAAAAATTTATCCTGCGCTTTCTCCAACTTGCCGATTTTTTGATCGGGCAGACGTCTTTTAATGAACTGGGTTGCCAAGAACGGAATCACCCAGACCGCATAGAAGATAGACGCCACCAAGGCAAAGGTAATGGTCCAGGGAAACAGCTGCACAAAATCACCCAGCGGTCCCGTGATAATCTTGGTCATGGGAAAAAACATGCCCGAAATGGCCAAGGTAGCCAGCGACATGGGCACAAACAGCTGCATGGAGCTTGTGACCGCTGAATACCAGCGGGAATGGCCATCGTTGAGGAAATCGACATAACCATCAATGATAATTACCGAATCATCTACAATTAATCCTAACACCACAATCAAGGCGGCCAACGTAACCGTATTCAACTCTATGCCAAACAGATACATAAAACCAAGAGTGATAGCGGTACATACAGGCACACTGGTACTGGCCACCAATGCTGTCCGCAAGGGGAACATCATGAACATCACAAAGATGATCACCAAAATGGAAATCAGCAAGTCGCGCAGAAACGACAGCACCGAATCATTCACCACCTTGGGCTGGTTGGTGATTTTATGAATTTGCACATCGGCTGGCAGCTTTTTCTGCACAGCCTGCAAGCGTTTCTCCACCTCTTTGCCAAAAGCCACAATATTGTTGCCGGGAGCCATCTCCATGGAGATAATCACAGCCCGCTCATCATCGTATTTCACATAACTGTCGGGTTTGGCATATCGTCTTTCAATCTTGGCGATATCACGCAAGCGGATGACATTGCCCGTGGGGTCGGCATAGATTATCTGCTCTCCAATTTCATATTCCGACTGATAAGGAATGGACAAGTGCACCATGGCTTCACCTGCCTCATTATTGACAGTGCCACCAATGGTTCGGAAGCCCTGGGTGGACAGTTCCACAAGCAACGAGCGCTGGCTGATGCCGTAGGCAGCCAACTTTTCCTGGTCAATCAGCACAGCGATTTCCTCATTTTGCTGTCCCAATATCTTCAGATTTCCCATGGAGGGAATGGTACGTAGCTGTTCATTGATTTGGTCGGCATACGACTCTAATTCACGGGGAGTACGTTCGGACGATTCCACTGCTAACAGCATAGAAGAAGTATTGCCGAAATCATCTACCACCACAATCTCCAGCACGCCGGCTGGCAGGGAAGTCTTCTTGAACAAGGTGAGTCCATGCTTGATTTTCGACCATACCTCATCCTTGTTTTGCACACTGGTGCGCAATTCCGCAAAGATATAGACGATGCCGTTTTCTGATACCGACCGGGTTTTCTCTTTGTCAACTTCCGCGTAGGTGAAGAGAAAATTCTCCAAAGGTTTGGTCACCTGCTCCTCCACCTCCTTGGCGGAAGCACCAGGATACACAGCGGCTACCACACCCTGACGGATGGTGAACTGCGGAAACTCGTCCTTGTTCATCTGCGTCATACTATAAAAGCCCAGTACCACCAGACAAGACATGATGAGGAACACAATCTTGTGGTAGCGCATGGCGGACTGGATATGATTAGTTTTCTTTGCCACGACGAATAGTAATTAATAGTTAATAATGAATAATTATTAATTGTTCATTGTAAATTATTAATTGAAAGAAATTTCCGCTCCGGTAAATAATTTCTGTTGGCCTTCCACAATGATTGTGTCATCCTGATGCAGACCGTCGAGCACCAACACGCCATTCACCACATATTCAGTGGTAGTGATGATACGTCGTTCCGGTTTGCCGTTACGCACCACCCACACACTAAGTCCTTCGGGACGGGTTTGCACGCAACTGGCTGGAATGACAAAACCCTCCTCATTTGGCTGGTCCACCTCCACCTTGCACACCATACCCGGCAGCAGTTTTCGATTACTGTTAGGCAAGGCGATTTTCACCTGATAACTATGGGCTACAGGGTTGGAAGTGATGCTTTTTTCCGTCACCTTTCCTTTCAACACCATATCATTCAAAGCAGGGATGATGATACTGGTCTCACGGCCCAGAGGCATGGAGGAAATCTCTCTTTCTGGCACGGAAAAAGTGACAGAAACCTCGCTCACATCCAGCAAAGTAACCGCTGGCTCGCCAGGCAACAGACCCACTCCGGCACGGGCATTACACTTGCCTATCACCCCCGAAGCAGGCGCATAAAGTTCGCAATCCGACAGCTGTTTTTTGGCAATCTGCTCCAGCGAGCGGGCTTTCTCCAGATTGGTCAGCATCTCCACCCACTTCACCTCGGCCAGACTGCCTTGGTCGTACACAATTTTCAGGCGGCGATAAGCATCCTCCGCCTGTTCCAACTGTGCCTTGGCGGAATTATAAGCATTGCGGGCAGTAGCCGTGTTGACTGTCACCAGCAACTGACCCTCACGCACATAATCTCCTTCGTGCACCAGCACTTTCTCAACCTTGCCGCCCGCTGCAAAGCTCAGCGACAGTGACAATTTTTCCTCCACTTCGCCCACGTAGGTGCGCACCATGCCGCTCCGCACCGTGTCTATCGTGATGATGCTTACTTTTATAGGTTCCGACTTTTCCGCCCTTTCAGAGTGCCGGCATGAGGTTGGCATTAGCAGCATAATACCCCCTGCCAACATCACCAACACATTTTTAATCAGATATTTACATATTCTTTTCATCGTCAAACAAATACATCGTCATTAATTTTCTTCTGCCAGCAAAGTGATTTTGTCAGCTTTCATGCGAATCATATCGCCATTCTCCGGTCTGCCCATCCAATGTTCTTCCATCAAGATAATATTGTCATGTATCACGCCTTTGCCCTGCGACTGTATCGTATAAACATGCCCCAACTGGATGAGATCCACCACTGAATCGGCGGAGGTAAAACGGGTGCTGAACTCGTAGGGATTGAAAAAGATGGAATCTCCCTCTACCTTGCCTGTGCATGAATAAGCGCCACCAGTCATCTCGTTGAAAGTGACCACAATATCACCTTTCTTTCCCTTTTTGTCCGCCATAATGTTCATCTGTCCTCTTTTGGTGGCTAAAATGCTGGCTTGGTTGCCATCGGCATCCTCAAAATTCACCACCCCAGAAAGCTTGTAGCTGTAATCGCCGGTGATTTTTTTCACATCCTTGTTGCAAGATATGCAACATGTTGCTATCAATAGCAATCCAATTAAAATTCTTGTTTTCATTTTATTTTGCTTTTTATATTAATTCTTGTTGAATATCAGTCCATTCGACACCCATACTCATGGCCTCGCTGTTTTTCTCAATGCTACCCATGATAATATTGATCAAGAGGTTGTAGGAATCCTTATATTGGTCGTAACGATTTTCCACAAAGAAAGCATAGTTCATTCCTTGCAAAGCCATCTGGACCATATCAGCAAAGGACTGGGCAAAACGCTCATGCTCTGTTTCAGGAAGTTTAGAATGATGACAGCTACTTTTGCCTATACGAAAAAATAACGAATGTTCCCACTGGTTGAATTTTTGGACAATACCTTGTTCTTCAGAGGATTGTAACAGTTCTTGAAAACGGAATTTATTTTTCAGCGCCTGGCAGAACAAGACCGCCCCTTTAATCACCTCGGGGCGCATAATCAGGTATAGTTTCAGCAAAACCAGCGGATGCTTGTCGCGGTTCATGGTGAAATAGCGGTTCACCTTCGCCTTGATGCGATCTATCTCCCGATGAAGGGCTTTATAGAAAATTTCTTCCTTGCTGGAGAAGTAATTATACAGGGATCGTTTGGATTTTCGGGAAGTCCTGGCAATGTCATCCATGGAAGTCTTTTCCAGGCCGTAGTGACCAAACAAGGCTTCCGCCGCATCCAGCACTTGCTCCTCTGTTTCCTCTTTTTTCATTTTTTGCACATTTTTCGTTTCAGCGTGCAAAAATACAAAAAATATTTAATATCACATTCGATATAGTAATTCAAAAAAAATCTTGATTATCCCCCTGTTATTCGCTTAAGCTGAACCAGATTATTACCGCTGTGGATTAAAACTGGTTGATAGTATTAAATCTTTTCCCAGACCTATAATACCAAACAAGCGATGACCCATTTTTCTGGCAAGCCATCAAAAAAGTACACTTTCTCACCCCATTGATCTTTCTGTCGGATATACTGTCCATCAATGTAATACAACACTGTTCCCCACTGGTCTTTCTGTCTGATTTTATTGCCATCGAAATACAGGAGTTTTTCTCCCCACTGGTCTTTCAGCCTCACCGTATTACCATCAATGTATAGCAACTTCTCTCCCCATTGATCTTTCAGTCTCACTGTTTTCCCGTCAAAACACACCAGTTTCTCACCCCACTGGTCTTTCTGTCTAATTGTCTGGTTATCAATATAGTATAACTTTGCTCCCCATTGATCTTTCTGACGAACGGTAGTCTGTGCGATAATTGGAATCGTAAGAGCCAATAACAGGAGGATAAAAAAAATTTTTCTCATATATGTAATGCGATTTCTATTGCAAAAGTACATAAAATAACCAAACAGACAACTTTAATAATTGTCTGTTTATTTAAAATAAAAGTTATTATTTTTTGGATTTATCCCTTTTGGTCTTGTTGAATATAGCTTTATAGGGAGAACAATGTAGCATCAGCTATGGTTTCTCCATTTCGCGGCAGTATAGTGTTGTGCTTCGGTGCATGCGACCCTCGCGCCGCGAACAAACACACAGGACATCCTCATTCCCGGGGTGGCGGTGCTCGTACCTCACACCTTACCCCGGGCTATGCTCCTTGCAGGCCTACAGCCTGCGACACCAGGGCTTCAGTGGGAGGGAATGCTGACTATATGGGTACAGGGGTTATAATTAAGAACTAAGAATTCAAAATTAAAAATTCAAAGTTCTAAGTTTTAATAATAACTTTCAGTTTTCAACTTTCAATTTTTATGGCACTGCGTGCGAGGGCCCTGCCGACATGCGATGCGGACACGGTGTGAATGGCCAGTTTCATACAGCGGCGTGCAAAAGCGCGTCAGCGTCCAGTTTACTTTTGCCGCCGCTGTAAGAAGGTGGACAGAGCGGGTGGCATTCATGTCGGCGAAAAAGCCACTTTTCTTTGCCTCTTTCTTTTGTGGCTGCAAAAGAAAGAGGTATAAAAAAAGAAAAAAAATGTGGTAGCCGTGAGCTACAAGACTGAAAGGGATAATTCCATTACTTTTTAATTCCCCTTGTATAGTGCTATTGTCTTCTTGTATTTCTGAAGTACATTGTCGGCATTGATTTTGGCGATAATCCAGCCATAGCGGCCGTCGAGGAAGCCGGTCTTGAAGATATAATCGCGGACAAAGCGCCAGAAAGCGTGCAAGTAAGCTCCCGCCATTGTCACTTTTTTGCCACGCTCGTATGCACCTTCCGCCCACAAAGTGGCAAACTTGTCAAACTGTCGCTGGTGCTCTTCCACAGTGTAATAGGAGTAGTGAAGGATGTCGCCTTTCAGGTGAACAACCTCGAAATCAGCGGGATATTTCAGTACTTCATGTACTTTCAGGTTTTCCCATTCCGCATAGCGGCGGTCAAAAATTCTGATTTTGGTTTCCGGATACCAGCCACCATGATGAATCCACGTGCCACAGTAATTCATCAGCCGGTTCATCGAAAAAACTTTATGCTCCACGTCTTGCTTCTTCACCTCAGCAATAGAGGCAATCAATTCTTCCGAAAGAGCCTCATCAGCGTCCATCGACAAGATCAAATCATGGGAGGCCAATGTGTGGGCATAATTTTTTTGTGGAGCATAGCCCTCCCACGGATGTGACACAAAACGCACCCCGAATTGCCTGCAAATCTCCTGGGTACGGTCTGTTGACAAAGAATCCACAACCACCACCTCGTCGACGATGGTGTGGATTGATTGCAAACATCGAGCGATATTCCGCTCTTCATTATAGGTAATTATAACAGCGGTTAACTGATTCATTACCCCATATTATTTATTGTCAGGAAGCAGGAAAGGATAACCATATTCTGTAGGAGGACAGAAAGTTTCCTTGATGGAGCGGGTACTGATCCATCTGTAAAGGTTCAGCTCGCTACCGGCCTTGTCGTTGGTACCTGAAGCTCTGGCACCACCGAAGGGCTGGTTGCCCACAACTGCGCCTGTAGGTTTGTCGTTGATGTAGAAGTTGCCGGCAGCATGACGCAAGATGTTCTCTGCCTCGAGGATAGCATATCTGCATTTAGCGAAGATAGAACCTGTCAAAGCGTAGGGAGAGGTCTCGTCGCAAAGGTGCAAGGTCTCGATATATTTCTCATCCTCATACACATAAATTGTGATAACAGGGCCAAACATTTCTTCCTGAATAGCCTCATAATGCGGATCGGTGGTAACGATGATAGTAGGATCAATGAAGTAACCCACTGATTTGTCATATTTTCCACCCAAAACAATTTTAGCTTTTCTTGATTTCTTGGCTCTGTCGATGTAACCTGCGATATTGTCGAAAGATTTCTCATCGATAACAGCATTCACAAAGTTAGTGAAGTCGAATACATCACCCACTTTCACAGTCTTCATCATGTCTTTCACATGTGCCAGAGTCTCATCCCACAATGATTTTGGGATATAGGCACGTGAAGCGGCGGAGCACTTCTGACCCTGGAACTCGAAAGCGCCACGAACGATAGCCACAGCCAGTTCGCGTGGGTCTGCTGACTTATGAGCGAAGATAAAGTCCTTGCCACCAGTTTCGCCAACAATCTTGGGATAGGTTCTGTAGCTGTCGATATTCTTGCCGATTTCTTTCCAGAAAGCCTTGAAAGTGCTGGTACTGCCGGTGAAATGGATACCTGCCAAATGCGGAGAAGCGAATGCCACCTTGCTGATGACCGAACCACTGCCTGGCAAGAAGTTGATAACGCCGTCGGGAAGACCTGCCTCTTTGAAAATTTTCATCAGATAATAGTTGGACAAAATAGCCGTAGTAGCTGGTTTCCAAATGGTTACATTGCCCATCAAAACGGGTGAAATATTCAGGTTAAGAGCGATGGAGGTGAAGTTGAACGGTGTGATGGCGTAAACAAAACCTTCCATGGCTCTGAACTCGTTGCGGTTCAAGGTAGTGTTGTCGGAAATCGGCTGCTGGGTGTATATTTTGGAAGCGAAATAAGTGTTGAAACGCAGGAAGTCGATGGTTTCACATGCGCTATCGATTTCAGCCTGCATCGGGTTCTTGCCCTGACCCAGCATAGTGGCGGCATTGATGAGGTAACGATACTTTTTAGCCAGCAGTTCGCCAATACGCATCATAATGGAAGCTCTTTCAATCCAAGGAGTTTCTTCCCATTGCTTTTTGGCAGCCAAAGCGGCTTCAATAGCCATTTTCACTTCTTTTTCACCCACTTTGTGGTATTTTGCCAACACATGTTTGTGGTTGGTTGGCATGACCACCTTACCCATGTTGCCGGTTTTCACTTCCTTACCGCCAATGATGAGGGGGATTTCTATTTCCTGATTGAATTGTCTGTCCAATTCTTCTCTGAGAAGTTTACGTTCTGCTGAACCAGGTGCGTATGCATATACGGGTTCATTTTTCGGTTCTCTGAAAATAAATGATGCGTTATTCATAATTATTGGGTTTATAATAAGATGATTAGTACCTTTTTGATTCCGTAAAGAGGGTGCAAATATACAATTTTTTGTTGAATTGTTTACGTTTTGTATTTCAAAAATTATATGTATTTTTGTCCTGTGAAAATCGTGGAGGCGTAAAGACGTGGAGGCGTGGAGACGAAAAACATGTTTCGTCTTCACGAAAGCATACAATGCTTGTCTTAACAACTTAACGTATAAACGGATGAAAAAATTCAACAATTCAACAAATAAACAATTCAACAATGATGAAAGACCTCAACCCCAACAATGGCAGCTTCGAGATGATGACCCTGCCTTACGACCCTGAAACGCTGGGCGTTATCAGTGGCAACACCTTTGGTTTCCACTATGGAAAACACCTGAAAGCCTACGTGGACAACCTGAACAAATTACTACCCGGTAGCGGCTTGGAGAATCTGCCTCTGACCGAAGTGGTGAAGAAAGCCGAAGGCGGCCTGTTCAACAATGCCGGACAAGTACTGAACCATACAATGTATTTCGAACAGTTCGGCACCGCTAACCATGAGCCAGAAGGTAAAATCAAAGACTTGATTATCAGAGATTTTGGCTCTATTGACGCTTTTAAAAAAGAGTTTGAGCAGAAAGGTGTATCCCTTTTTGGTTCAGGCTGGGTATGGTTGTCCCTGAACACCGATGGCAAGCTGGTCATCACCCAGGAAGTCAATGCCGGCAATCCTGTTCGCAGCGGTCTGCAACCCCTGCTCACCTTCGACGTATGGGAACACGCCTATTATCTGGATTTCCAGAACCGCCGCGCCGACCACCTCGCCGCCCTTTGGCAAATTGTGGACTGGAAGGTAATTGATAGTCGTTTGTAAATTGTCTAAAAGGCGGCTGCCATAATATGACAACCCTACAATTACCAACTGTCAATTATCAATTATCAATTGTCAATTGTCAACTATCAACTGTCAACTGTAATGGTTGGTTATTTCGAGCTTTTCTGGTCTTTTTTCAAAATCGGCAGTTTCACCCTCGGCGGAGGCTTTGCCATGATTCCGCTGATGGAGAAAGAGCTGGTATTGCGCAAGCAATGGCTCAGCAAGGAAGAGTTTCTGGATTTGTTATCGGTCAGCCAGGCCATGCCAGGTGTCTTTGCTGTGAACATGGCCACCAGCATCGGCTATCGCCTGCGAGGCAAACGAGGTGCCGCTATGTCTGTTTTGGGCAATATTCTGATGCCCATCCTGACCATACTATTCCTGGCCATATTTATCCGTTATTTTCGTGATAACGCTGTTGTAGAAAGCATTTTCAAGGGCATCCGTCCCTGCGTGGTGGCACTTATTGCCGCCCCCGTGTTTACCATGGCCAAAAACTCAGGACTCACATGGCAAAACTGCTGGATTCCATTAGTGGCAGCAGCCCTGATTTGGCTGTTGGGTATCTCACCCGTCCTAATCATCATTGTTGCAGGAGCCGGAGGTTTCATTTATGGCCGGATTAAAGACAGAAAGGAGGCTTCCGCATGATTTTTTGGAAACTTTTCTACACTTTCTGCAAAATCGGCATTTTCAATTTCGGAGGCGGCTATGCCATGATTGCCCT
>CACXXY010000042.1 GCA_902771655.1 uncultured Bacteroidota bacterium
GCTGGAGTCGGGGATGCCGTCCAAGTTCGTGAAGGACCTTGCCGGACACCACTCGCTGTCGATGACAGAGAGGTACCTGCACGTCTCCGACGCCAAGAGGATCCTGCAGGCGAACAGGGTGAGGTTTTGATTCACACACACCTTCCTTCCCGATGTGAAATATCTTATTCCTTTACAACCCGATATCCGCCAGTCTTTTTGCTGCCGTTGTATTTGATGACGCCTTGCTGCTGCAACTCCTTCAGGTGGCGGGTGACGGTGCTTTTCGGGATTTTGGTAGCGGAAACGATATCATCCAACTTGCAGTCTCGGTGGGACGAGACATACATTTGGATTTTTGTAGCCTTAGGATTAAGCATTGGGACTTCTGCTTTGACAACGGCTTCCTGCCGCTGCCTTTCCTCCAATGAGCTATCCGGAATTGGCTCCGATTCAGACTCGTGTTGCTGGAATTTCAAGATGATAGGGACTACATTTTCCATGAACGACTTGCCGATTGCAACAACTTTGGAGCCGGCAATAATGTTGTCTTTGAGTATCAGAAAGTTATCTTCGCATTTTTTGATGGAAGAAAGGTGTATGAGATCGCTTTTGGATATTCTGATGAATTGCTGCCTTTTCAACAAGTCCTCCAAGTCTTTTAAAGAAATTCTTTTTTTATATCTCTGGCCATCAATAGAATAGAGTATTGCGTAGTTCTTCTCCTGTCGGCACAGGTATATGGGAGAAATATCTATCACGCAGATTTTCCCTTGGCTCCTAACCAATAACTGTTTTTTGGAGCGAAGTAGCTCTTGGTCATTTTCAATTTGTTTCTCAGAAAGGCTGATATTGTCAGCCAGCAGCCCAACAAAGACTAAGAGTGCAAAGTCGCGCAAAAAAGTGTTACAATAGATAGGCAATAGTACTGATAAGGCATTCCCCTCTTGGCGGATAATGTTGTCATAAAGATAACGTACAGTCTGTGAGGTTAATGCATATTCCAGTGTGTTGATGACCAGAACTTCGATCAGGGCTATGACCATATAGACATAGAAAGGATATTTCTTGAAAATCAAAGGGAATAATAACCAAAAGTTGGCCACCATTGTAGCAATCAATAATGAGGCAATGACACAGTCAATCCAAATGTCAGTACGTGGACGTAGAAAACTGTATTGTAGAAAATACCAAAAGAAGAGAGCGAAAACAACGGCCTGCCCAATGACCAAAGGTATATTTTTTTTATATGATAGCATATACTCCTATTTTTATAGTTTGGCCGCAAAATTACTAAAAATTGCGGAACGAATTGATTTTTATTCTCATACGGCAAGCACAACAATCCTCACAAAGCACTTTTCCCGATATTGAGCAGCCTTTATATATTCATTTGTGAATATATACACAAACACCAATGCGAACTAAATATTTGGTAATCTGTGGTTTTTATATTCTCACTTTTAAAGAAAAACGACTTTCATCACAAACACGTCCCATTGGGACGAAATTCGATCTTTTTTGAACGAATGTGGTTGTTTATGGCTATTTTTGTATTTGTAAAAAATAAATTCAATATGAAAAAAATAATATTAAGTTTAATGGTAGTGTGTGCTTGTACAACATTTTCTTGTACTAAGTCAAATGACAAAGAAGCTAACGAAAATCTTGTTTTGAGCAACAGTGTAGTACAAAATTTTACTGATGCCAAGGAGTCTGGTTCTTATTCGTTTCGCATCCATGTTGGACATCATAGTTCAGACTGTAAAGGGCAGTGTATTCAAATCAACGGGACCCCCACACATGTTAACTGCCAAGGTTTTGGCCATTATTGTCCAATAATAACATCCGTTTCTTTAGTACAAATAGGCACCGCCGTCACCGCCACCACCACGGACACATTCGATCTGACTACGGAGGACTTCTTCCTCATGCCGGACCGATCGTTGTATTTTTACACTGACGAGAAAGACAACCTCGTGTTCCTGAACATCCCCGAGCAGATGGTCTATCGTGACAGCACCACATTGCAGTTCACTTTGACGGGGCTGTTTTTGACGAATACGCCCGCATACAGTAACGATTAGGTATGCGAAATACCTTGAAGGAACAACTATCTATTATACATAGAATCAAATCTTTAGAGGTTGAAGGAAATTCAAATTGAAAAAATCAAAAATATGCAGCTTGTATGTTATAGACAAGTAATAATAGCGCACCTGTAGTATAGTTCACTTTTAAACCAAATAAATCATTATGTTACAACGCATTAGAAATAGCAAATGGTCTAAGGTGGTCGCTTGTTTTTTGGTAATATTGATGTTTACGGAAATAATTGACCCCATAAGTCTATATGCCATCACTGGTGGTCCAAGCCAACCAGAGATGGCTGGATTCACCCCGAAAAACACAGACAATATGGTGGATTTGTTCAGCGGGGACTTCCATTATACCATTCCGATAATGACAGTTCCTGGTCCTAATGGTGGATTTCCAATCAATCTAAACTACACATCGGGTGTTGGTATGGAGCAAGAGGCTTCCTGGGTTGGCCTCGGTTGGAATCTTAATCCAGGTGCCATCAATCGGCAGGTGAGAGGGATTCCCGATGATTTCCACGACGACATCATTGAGAAAATCTATCACCGCCGCGACAACAACACATTTCTTTTTTCTCCTACGGGTGGTGGAGAGGTCTATGGCGATGATTTCGGATTAGGTATAAATCAGACAAATTCTTTCATTTACAACACTTATAATGGTATCTCCCTTAGCAGAAGGTTTGGCATATCGGCTTCGTATGTTAGGGCCTCTGAAATAGAGAGATTTGGTAAGACGTATAAAACACACGAATCATTCGCACAGGTTGGATTCAGTCTCACCCAAGATTCAGAAAATGGGATAACAACCTCATTCTCTTCGAATGGAGGAAAATATCTAAAAGGAGGGTTCCATTACGGATATAACAGTAAGAGCGGCACATACACGTATGGAAATCAGATTTCGCTTAGTATTTCTGTCCCGATGAACGTGACAAGGTCTGAAGATGGGAAAAAGGAAACTACCAAAGAAAGCTTTTCAATCGGCTGCGGCGGTGTCGGGCAGTCTTTCTCCACCGCCGCCACTCTGCCCCCCATCCGTGTACCTATGACATCTAATAGTTGGGGACTCTCTTTTCAAGTGGGGGGTGCAGGGGGCTTTGCAGAAGGTTATGGTTCTGTCAATTGCAACGTTGTTTCCCAGATGACACCAGTTGGAGCAATTCAAAACCCAGCCTGTGGCATACTATATGCTGATAAGGCGGACAAGAATACACTTCAGGATTTCAACAGGGAAAAAGAGATCTGTGTGGATCACGATTCTCGAAATCTTCCACTGCCTGTTATGACCAACGACCTATATCACATAACCGGAGAGTTGCAGAGCGGAACATTCCGGGCCTACCGTTCAGATTATGGACATTTTTACGACAACCAAATTGTCAACAACACTACTGCCAACGACGTTGGGGTAGATCTGGCATTTGGCGACGGTACCCAACTGGGCACAAATTTATCCTTCTCATCCGGAGAATCCTATTCGGGAGACTGGCAGTCGGAGGATTATGATGTCAAACTCACATTCAAGGATAAGAATCGGTATAGTGATCAGAATCCAAAGAGCATTGATCCCACACTATATGAGCCATTTTATTTCAAGATGCAAGGCGAACAAACGGCCGCTGACATAAATCTGATGTCTCACATCGGTAACGAAAAAGCCGTGATGTTCCCGGTAAAACAAACCTTCAAGAACACCTTCTGGGGAGGGAAGGACTATCGCTATTATACCAACAACACCCTTTCCAGCGGGGATATTTCAAGATACGAACAAGCCAAACGCACATTGCGGACCAATTCCATCGAATATGACACAAACGGAACAGGTCATTACAGGAAAGGACACCACATTGCAAAATTCTCCATTCTGAATGCCAATGGTGAGCGTTTCACATATGGCAAAACATTATACAATTATCTGGAGAACGAGGTCTCTTTTTCCATTCCGAGTGACACGCTGTGGAAGGACAGTACTGTAGTATGCAACTACAATGATGTATTAGCTAACCCAAACACATCTTACAATCAAAGAGTTGGCAAGGAGAAACTATTCACCAGCACCACCACACCAGCTTACCCATATTCCTATCTGCTGACATCCATTACCTCTCCTGACTATGTCGATCTTACTGGTGACGGTCCTTCAACGGACGATTTAGGATATTGGGTGAAACTGAGTTATTCTACGAAATGTTCACATAACACCTCATATTGTTGGAGATTTCCATATAAGGGTGCTAATTATTTTATGGGAGAGCGATCGAACAGGAATGACGACCTCGGCAGTTATTATTATGGAAAAAAAGAGATTGCATACGTGGACACTATCAGCACCAAAACCCATTATGCTGTGTTCTACATCTCGTTGCGTGAAGATGCCCGTGGGGTAAATCCTGCCAACGAGGAAAAAGGAGGTTACTCAAGTGCATCCCAACATCTTTACAAACTGGACAGCATTAAACTTTTCTGCAGGGAAGACCCGACAGTGGTCATCAAGACGGCCGTGTTCGAATACGACTACTCACTTTGTCAGGGTGTGCCCAACAACACAAACTCAGGACATGGAAAACTGACGTTGAAAAAAGTGTATTTTAAGTATGCCGACAACATCAAGGGAATGCAAAATCCGTATGTTTTCCATTACTGTGGCGACAACCCACGCTATGCGCCAGAGAAAATGGATAGATGGGGCAATTACAAAGGCGATGCTAACTATTTCGAACATTATGTGACCCAAAATTCGGATTCTGCAAACAAATGGGCAAGTGCATGGCTGTTGACAGATATTGATCTGCCGGAAGGAGGCCACATCAAGATTGAATATGAAAGCGATGATTATGCGTATGTGCAAAACCGTCAAGCAATGTATATGGCCGAGGTGGATCATCTCACCTCATTCCAAAAAGAGAATGGAAAGTACTATATCTATTTCAAGAAGAGACCCGACATTAATGCCGCTGACTATGTGTCTGGGTTCAAGCATGATTTAATGTTTTTCAAGATAGCAGTGAGTTACGACAGCCTTAAAGTTCCGGACTATATCCAAGGGTATGCAAAAGTGAAGTCGGCCACTGACTGGACGTCTGATATCGGGAAAATAGAGGTGGAGGCATTCTCCGCATATGACATTCACCCTGTGTATTTTTTTGCGTTGCAATATCTGAAGAACAACCGTCCCGACCTGCTTTTCAACGGAGCGGATGAAATGGAGAACAGTGGCGATGCAGCGGCTTTTTTCAGAGCTTTGGTTTCGGGTGGTGTCATCGACAAAGTTAACGCTATGAATGGAAATGCTGAATTTTATCGCCACTGCAGTACTAGCGGGGATTACAAGCATTTGGCTATTGGAGAGGCGGGAATGCCCTCTTACGTTAGATTGAATGTACCTGACAAAATCAAATACGGCGGTGGCAGCAGGGTGAAATCTATTACCTTGTGCGACAAATGGACAAAGTCAGACAGCAGTGTTTACAAACAGGAATACTTCTACAGAACAATAGAAAATGGTAAACTTATCAGCAGCGGCGTTGCTGAATACGAGCCAACGGTCGGAGCGGAAGAAAATGCAATGCGGTATCCAGTTTATGACGAGGTCAAAGGTCTGTTCTTCATTGAAGACGAAATATACAGCGAAGAGCCATACGGCGAATCTTACTTCCCTGGAGCAAATGTTGGGTACAGCCAAATCATTGTGAAAACATATACTCCGGACAGTGTCACGCTCTCAACAGCCGGAATCCAACGGTTTGAGTTTTATACGGCCAAGGATTTCCCTGTCTGTGTATCTCAAACCGACCTCGACAGCAAAGTGGATCCTGTTCCAAATGTATTTGCACTGATTACTGCAGGATTCAAACAAACCAGTTCATCCTGCTATTCCCAAGGTTATCAGATAGAACTGAATGATATGCACGGGAAACAAAAAGCCATTAGCACCTGTCCTTTTGTGAAAGGCTCTATAAACGACTCTTTGATTGCCAATGTCGAACAGGCCGGCTATACCTCTCGTGTGGAGTATCATTACAGGACTAAAATTGAAAACGGAGTGCAGAAAATAGACAACCGAGTGGAAGTGCTGCTTGATGACGGAAAATCGGAAACAAAAATATTGGGTCAGACGTATGATTTTGTCATTGACCAGCGGCGGAACCATTCCAAAAGCATTGGCGGTGGCGCGAACGCCCAGTTTATGCTGGGGAATGTTACCCCACCAATTGCGGGTGTATCGGCATTTCCCTCCTTCGACTGCTTTGAAGAGGATGTTAAATCCGTCGCAACAACGAAAATCATATATAAGACTGGGATTGTTGAGTCAACCAAAGCATACAATAATGGATCTGTCATCACCACAACCAACCTACAATACGACCCCTACACGGGACAGCCGTTGCTGACCGCAGTGACCAACGAATTCGAACAACCTGTATATCATTACAATATGCCCGCCTATTGGTATTACCCCAATATGGGCAGTGCAGCCGACAATTATCGAGCAGTCTTTTATGGGGATGCATCCCTACAAAACGGACACCCTGTTTTCTCTCAATACGATATGGTTGGTGCAAACGGCCAAGATTACCGAATAGATTCATTATCTGGCTCTTATGCACAATGCTGGACTAATGTTGGTTATACATCGATTAATCTTTTCAATAGGGAAATAAGTCGCTCTCGGAATGCAAACCGCCTGAATGAAATGGCTGCGACTATTGCATCGCTACAGAATCCAGCTTCTCTTTCCAATCGTCGGTTGCCTGTCCTGGACGATTTTAACGCGCAAGAGAAGGAATGCTTCCCATTCTATGACTGTCAGGGCAGCATTCGATATGCGAGAATTGTATATCAACCTGCAAACGAGGCACTTTATTTCTTTGTGGGTGACGACTGGGAAAAAATTTGTGAAATGGATTTGAAGGGATTGATGAGACACTACGGATATGTCCTATGCAAACCTGTTCGCTTGCCTAATAGCCTTCCCTTATCCCAGTGCCTCTTCCAAAAAAACGGATCCAATATTATCGTTTTTCAAAGACAATATGAAGATTATCCGATTACATCTTTTGAATGGAATGACCCGATGGGCTATTTCCCTGAATGTATGGACGGAGTATTGCAAGCATCTGCTATGGAATACAAATCCGACGGATGGCCATACGACTTTGGTGATGCCACTATCACATTGGCGAGCAGTCAAGAATTTCTGGGCATTCCCAATATCTACAGAGGACTTCGGGCCAATGTTTATGTAACAGAAAGGAATCAGACAGGTTCGCACAGCTCTTATGAAACCAACATTGCATACGACGGTACATTCTCCTCTTTTTCGCCATTCCATTATGGGCGCGGCAACGCAAACAATATGCAAAAGCCCTGGACATGGACGGCAGAAATCACCAAATACAGCCCTTTCAACTTTGAAATTGAGAATGTGGATCCTCTTGGAATTTATTCCTCAGCTTTGTATGGTTACAAGAATTCCCTGGTGACTGCTGTGGCGAAGAATGCCCGCTATAACGAAATCGGTTTTGACGGTTTCGAAAACGACCAAAATATCCTCATTGGAGCTCAAAGGGGACATATATTATGCCAGCCCGCAAACGACAGCCATATCACATCGTCATACGCTCATAGCGGCAAAAAGTCGCTCCAGACATCAAAACTAACTGTTGATGTCGGATCCTCTTCCAAGTTAAACTTGCAAACTGGCAAAAAGTACATCATTTCCTGTTGGGTGCGGAAAGGAGACTGCACGACCTTGGGCAATTTGGGCGACAACTACAACTTCACTTACAACGGTTCAACATCTAACATTACCAAAGAACCGAAAGTGGAATGCTGGCAGCGGATTGAGGTGGAGTTCATCTACAACCCTGCTGGTACTTCTCTGGAACTTGAACTTGCATCCGGGGACATTTTCTATGTGGACGACATCCGAATCATGCCCGCTGATGCCCTCACCAAATGCTATGTCTATAGCCCTCAGAATTACAGGTTGTTGGCAGAGCTGGATGAAAACCATTTTGCCACATACTACAATTATGACGAGGAAGGAACATTGGTTCAAATAAAAAAGGAAACCGAAAGAGGAATTATGACGGTAAAAACCACGCGTCAGCATATTAAAACCAACTTGTTACAATCCCAAAATCCATAGAAACCAGCCGTATGAATAAAATATCTTTATTTACAATCAATTTATTGCTGTTGTCTGGACTGTTCGCCAAAGCGACTAATCCTTGTGACTTGCAAGGAGGTGTGAACGTGTCCAAAACACCATCTTATTTCCCGGGAGACGGAGTGACCGTGACGTTCGACCCCGATGACTTTTTCACTTTTTTATGGCCGGAAAAGTGGTCGGCGAAATCCAGCCTATCATTTGTGTTGGTGGCAGTCAACAAAGGCCAGACGGCAGAGGAGGCGCTGTTGGAAAACACCCCAATAGTGCAGGAGAAATATATTAGAAGTTACTATATCCAATATCCATGTGACGCGCCTCCTTTAGAGTTTGGCGAATACGCTTGGCAGATTAAAAATGCCGATGGAAAGACACTTTTGACAACCCATTTTGCCATTGGCGAAGAGAATTCGTCTGGCTACGAAATATATGCGCTACAGAATGCATGGATGTACACCAAAGAGCAACTGGACGGGAGCTATCACATTGCCTACGACAAGGTGTTATGCATACATTACACCGAACCATACGTGGTGAATGCCGACCAAAAGTTGAGATTTTGCATTTATGACTCTCACAGGAACATTGTCCTTCGAACCGATGATGAGGGAAATATCGTGGAACCTGCTGGATATTCAATGACATCCCCGACCATTCAAACGGGCGAGAACTGGCTGAGTTTTACTGTTGGGTTATGTGCTTATTACGACAGCTATTCACATGATTATCCTGATGATTACTACCTTGAAGTGTGGGACAGCAAAGGGGAGAAAAGCTTCCTGCGCTTCCGATGTGTCCATTCCATTCCAAGGTTAGTCCAAATAACCAATGAAAATAATTGATTATGAAAAAGTTATCACTATTTATCCTGATGCTGTTTGGACTGCTGATGAGTTCAAATGCTTCGAATGAGATCTACAGCAGGTACCTGCGTGGATCGGATATTCATAACAACGCTCTGATGGTCATCAATGCGCAACAATATGACCGGCTCAACTGGAACGTGTCTAATCCGTTTGTGAGAGTACGATTGTACCTTGCAGAAGACCGTTATGTGACACACTCCAACAACGAGGACTTCTCGGTTATTTACGACATCACATTGACAGGTGTTAATATTCCATCAATCACCTTAACCGACACCTTAAACGTAGGTTACCGTCAAAACTCTCCGTACCGAGACTTGGATATGAACGAATACCAAAACTACAAAGCAGCTTCCTTGAGAATAACCTCCGTGTCATCCAACATCCCAGAAGACATTGTCTTTGAGCTGCAACTATGTTACCCTCGATTTACAAAAACAGACTCGATTGGCACACCTTTTGATGTGAGACGGAAATACTTGGGAAGCACCAACGAGCTCCTGCTCACTTGGGGCTATCTTGACGGTGCTGACGAATATGATTTGGAATGGCTGTTTGTGGACAATCATACGATGTCCAATAACGTTTCATATGATTTTGTCAATGCAACGCGGATCACCACTTCCAACAACTATTACAAGATCCCGTTGGCATACCCCAAAGGGAACGTCTTGTGCAGGGTACGTGGCCGAGGCACCTACGTGAACGGTGAGCATTATCCTGTTTTCGGACCATGGAGTTTCACCACTTCATCGGACAGCATCATCCCTGACTCCAATCACATTTGCCGCTATGACTTTGCTGGTCTGGAGGACAGTCTCACGTGGCAATACACAGCAGTATATGCCGAAGAAGGCAAACGGAAGGAGGTGATCACATTCTACGACGGAAGTCTCCGAAGCCGACAAGAAGTCACGGTACTGAACACAGACAGTATTGCGGTAGTGGGTGAGACGTTCTATGACCATATCGGGCGACAGGCCTTGCAAGCACTTCCCTCTCCGACGCCAAGCAGAGGAATCCGATACTATGGCACCAATGGAACGGTTGTCGGGCAGTTCAACGGGTATTTCCCAAAATCACAATACGATTATGACGTTACGCTTGCCCATAACCAGATGTTTCCGTCAAATGCAGGCAGTGCGTTGTACTATTCGTCAAATAACCCATTCGCAAACCATCCACACTGGCCAAATGTAGATCAGACTCCTCGGGACAGCGGATATACCTACACCCATGTGCGATATCTAAATGACGGAACCGATAGGATTCATTCTCAAAGCACCGTTGGAAGCACCTTTAAAATGGGCGGCGGGCGAGAAACAAGATACTTTTATGGCAATCCTTTCCAAGCGGAACTTGACCGTCTCTTCGGCAACGAAGTTGGAGATGCTTCCCATTATCAGAAGGTGTTGGCCGTTGATGCCAACGGTGAGGTAACGGTGTCCTACTACGATATGAAAGAACGCCTCATCGCCTCCGCCATCGTCCCGTCTGCTGACACATCGCTATTGTCTGTTGACAATACGCCACCCGCCCACGACTTGCACAATACAATCATCTTTGACGATAACAGCCGCCAGTATGTCCAAAACATCGTTGTTAGTGAATCGGCTGAGTATTCTTTTGTCTATAATATTCTTCCCTCCGATGCCTTTTGCGACACTTGTCACGAAAATACCGGGTGTATGGATTGTCGATACACCGTTGTTTTCAGTCTATGGGATCCAGAAACACTAAGCTACATATTCAAAGATTCACTTGTTGTTTCTTCAGGTACAACGTTGTCACACCATAAGTCACTTCTGCCTGGCAGTTATCAGCTTTACAAAAGTGTAACTATTGTAAACGATGATGACATCGCAAAAGCGGCTTTTGACCAATATCGGGAAAGGCAGCGGCGATGCGTTCACTATACTCCTGCTCCAATACATCCTTGTTATACGCCTTGTGAGGAATATGCTATGGAAGTGGCCGGCCTTGACGAACCCGACCCGACAAACCCGACGTATGTCCAAACCTTGGCAGAATGTGAAAATCCACCACAAAGTTTCAATACGGAATGTGAGGCGAAGCGTGCGGCAATGTTGGCCGATATGAGTCCAGGAGGACAGTATTTTGACAATATCCGTACTTGCTGTCCCGGTGACACTGATTGCCTTTGCGAGACATTACTGAATAATTTCCTCATAACAATATGTACTGAAAGATTTGATGGGGACACGGTGTTGCAACATCTTAAGGATTCGTCTGGTGATTACAATTTCGGCAATGAATTCTGGGACTATATGCGGGAGAATTGGGAACCCGAATATGCTGAAGTTATGCTCAAATATCATCCGGAATATCACTTGTACATGGCACTGTGCGACTGTGGGGATGCCGAGGCACAACATTATTACGACAGTGTTTTCATGAACACTTATACATACGAGTCCGCATTGGAATTGGGATTGCTCAACCCCTTGGGAATGGGTGTTAATACTGACCTTGAGATTCAAAGTTCTAATGAAACGGGGTTCCAGCCCTTTGAGGCGGTAATGACCGATCCGTTTTTCAGCGAAGAGACAGCGTGTTGCCAAGAGAGTTTCAATGAAATGTACAATATTATGGTCGAAAGACTTTTTTCCTACCTTTCTTGGGAAGGCCACTATGCGAGTATTTGGTGGCTGTTATTTGACCCCGCAGGAATTGCTGAAGGACAGCATATTGAGTATAGTGAAGAGATAGAAGACATGATGGTTGATTTCCAGAGAAATATTGTCGGACAATGGGCTGAAAATTATCATTGTTCTGACACTGATGCCAGATGGCTGTTGTTTAAAAGCATCTACACCTATTTGAAGGACGAAATACGACGGAAAGTGTTGCCGGGTTGTCTTCTTGAATGTTCTATCGAAGGGCATGAAAGAGAGGATAGTTGCTGTTACGACCACGATTTCCAATGGGGACAAGGCGATTGGTGGAGCGATTATTTTGGTACATGTTCACTTTCTGCTTGCCAATACTATCTCGCCGCCAATAGCGACTGTCAAGCAATGCCGTTGACTGTGGGCCGTTGCTCAGGTCCTGATAAGGGTGGTTTCCAGATTCGTTTCCTCTGCAACCCTGTTTACGGTATTGATTTGGAGAACTATCAAGAAGCATTTGACAGCTCGCTGCAGATGGTTTACCAAAACTGCTGCGAGGATTGCGAGACCTACGCTAATTCATGGATGAGTGAGTTGCGGGATTACTTTGCCAATTTCTGTGAGGGAGTCCTGCTTGACACTCTGTTATGGAATAGTTTCCGCAGTGAATTGATAGCCCTTTGCATCGGGAGTTGCGATGAATCATTGAATTCTCACGACTTCTATCCCAACCAGCGGTTCGACAGCATCGTTTTTAGAGATATACTGATAAATTATTGCAGTCTTTTTTCTGAAGACTATCCACACATTGTGCATCCTCGCGACAATAATTTGTCAACAGACTGCGGATGCGAGAATTATCATCAATATCTGAACAGTCACGGCCTAACTTTCTGGAGTGATACTTATGACATCATAGACGGTTTGGCCTTAGAAGGGATTCCCGCCTCCGATACCGAAGTTCCCAAGTGGAATACGTTCTGCATAAAAACAAGATATCTCAATATGTTAAACCATATTGACGACACAACTACCTTATATGGCCTGAATTTTCCGGAACAATTCCGCTGTTATCCGGATTTGCCGGATAGTGTCCTCTGCCATCAGCAAGCCATTCTAGCTGCCGCAGCGCAAGACACCATCTCTTTCTATCAAGCCTTGGACAGTCTCTTGGCAGTCCATCGGGTGCAATACATCTCGCATTGTATGGATAATGTCAATGAGCAGCTGACTGTCAAAAACTCTTCGTTGGAATTTCTTTACACTTTGTATTATTACGACCAAGCAGACAATCTTATAAAAACAGTTCCACCAGAGGGTGTTCGAGTGATTGATGACCCAACCACTTTGAATGCAATAACCGCATATCGGAACAATGTTGCTCGTTACGATACGATTCAGTCCGGATTTGTCCGTCCCAAGCACACCATGGTCACCAATTACCGTTACAATACACTGAATCAAGTAATACAAAGCTACCAGCCAGATCATGATAGCGTGTCATACGTTTATTACGATATCTTGTCCAGACCAGTATTGAGCCAAGACGGGAAACAAATGCAGCAGAACAAATACAGCTACACTATTTACGACTCTTTGGGCAGAATAAAGGAAGTCGGGCAGATACAGAATAGCACACCGGTTTCGCGCAACGATGCAGCAAATCCGACATTTGTCACCCAGTTTCTGAACAATGGCGTGAAAAGTGAGGTTACTTTCACCTGGTACGACCGACCGATAGTGCCAACGCTAAACCAGACCCGTTTACGTAACAGAATTGCTGCAGTGTCGTTTTGCCCTGACGGTGACTCGCTTAATCCAGAGTCGGCCACGCATTACAGCTATGACATCCACGGAAATGTGAAGCAACTTATACAGGATATTCCAGCCCTCAGCTCGTTTGGTCGCCGGTTCACTTCACTGGATTATGAGTATGATCTCATCAGCGGCAACGTAAACCGCGTGTGTTACCAAAAGGGGAAATTGGAGCAATTCTCACACCGCTACCGTTACGATGCCGACAATCGGGTTTCACATGTCTATACTTCCAACATCTTCAAGATCAAAAGGGATTCCGCTGTCTCCCAGGAACGTCTCGAAGCCCGCTATTCCTACCTGCCCACGGGGGCATTGTCAAGAATCGAGCTGGGCCACAAGCAGATACAGGGAGTTGACTACGCTTACACCTTACAAGGGTGGTTGAAAGATATCAATGGTTACAGGGGTTCGGGAACAGATATGTATGAAAGCTATGACAGTTTCGATATCGGGAATGACGGTGTCATTCAAACTGGCAATGTTAATCGCTTGTTTGCCCACGACGGCTATGCCTCGTCCATCCAATATTATCAAGATGACTATTCGCCGGTGGCTGGCAGTGATTATTTTAACGATTATTCGCAGGATGCTGTCTCTCTTTACAATGGAAACATTTCAGCCCTTTCCGAAAGTATCTATAACCTTGGGGAGAGAGGATTTATGAAGCTTTTCCGCTACGACAAGCTGAACAGGATCAAACGGATGCGTACTGCGGTACATCATCAAAACGATCCCGGCTGGGAATCTGCCTCCGATAATTTTGCCACGGATTACTCCTACGATTGGAACGGAAATTTGCTATCTTTGCAGCGTAAAAACCAATATGGTCAGGAGATGCATAATATCCGATATACCTACCCGAATGGCAACAATCGCTTGGGGAGCATATCTTCCACCGGTATTTCATCCAGTGCCTACAAGTACGATGCACTGGGTAACTTAGTGCACGACAAT
>CACXXY010000043.1 GCA_902771655.1 uncultured Bacteroidota bacterium
ACCGCAAGAAAAGGCGCGTGTGGTATATGACAGTAGCCACCACAAGCTGTATTTCTTTTCAAATATAGCTCATGACGAGAAGTTTTGCCGATACGAATTCAGTCAATTGCTTGAATCGTGCCAAACATTTTTATGCTTTAATGTTCTTATACCAAACTATACTCGGTTGACCGATTATCGTTTCGAACAGAACGGAAATAATGTGAATATTACAGACCGTCAGACCAATCATATAAAGGCCTCTTTTATTTGGAACGATCCGCAGCATTATTTCCCTGTGTGTTTGAATGGAGTTCTTCAGGCTTTTGCGGAGGAAATCTCACCTGACTTTGAATACGATTACGATGACGCTGGCTTCACAGTACTTTCAACAGGACAGGAAAATTATCTCCGCATACCAAATATCTATCGCATTCTCAACACAAACCTCTATGTCACCGAACGCAAACAGACAGGAGGAAATGACGATTACGCAACCAACACAGCTTACGACGGTGAATTTAAATCGTTTTCTATTTTCAGCCATGCGGCGGGCAATGCAAACAATATGCAAAAGCCATGGACATGGACGGCCGAAATCACCAAATACAGCCCCTTCAACTTTGAGATTGAAAATGTGAACGCGCTCGGCATCTATTCTTCCGCCCTGTATGGATATAAGAACTCTTTGGTGACAGCCGTGGCGAACAACGCCCGATATGATGAAATCGGGTTCGACAGCTTCGAAAACGACCCGGACATCCTCATTGGAAACAAAAGAGGACATATAGTCTGCGCTACATCAGGTAGCTCCGTAATCTCAACCGATTTCGCACATACGGGCAAACATTCGCTGCTCACTCAGAATCTGAAAGTTTATTTGGACAAAGAGCATTCTAATCTGAAGCTGCAAGCTGGCAATAAGTATTTGTTCTCCTGTTGGGTTCGAAGAACCGAATGCCCGACATCTGGCAACTTGGGTGATGACTACCTCGTTTCGTACGGCAATATGGCACCCATTTTCATCAAAGAGCCAAAAGTGGAATGTTGGCAGCGGATTGAAGTGGAATTTACCTATAACGGCAGTAATACATTCGAACTGCAACCGCTTTCAGGAAGGGAATTCTATGTGGATGACATCCGAATTACACCCGCCGATGCAACTTGTAAGACATACGTGTATAGCTCGCAGAACTACAGATTGTTGGCGGAATTGGACGAAAACAACTTTGCCACTTTCTACAACTATGATGAAGAGGGCGTGCTGGTCCAGGTGAAGAAAGAGACCGAAAGAGGAATCATGACGGTAAAAACAACGCGTCAGCATATTAAAACCAACTTATCACAATCCCAAAATCCTTAGAAACCAGCCGTATGAATAAAATAACTTTAATAACAATCAATTTATTGCTGTTGTCCGGACTGGTCTCCAAGGCAACCAATCCTTGTGACCGGCAAGGGGGTGTAAGCGTATCCAAAACACCATCTTATTTCCCAGGAGACGGCGTAACCGTGACTTTTGACCCTGATGCGTTTTTCACTTTTTTATGGCCGGAAAAGTGGTCGGCAAAATCCAGCCTGTCATTTGTTTTGGTGGCAGTCAACAAAGGTCAGACAGTGGAGGAAGCTTTGTCGGATAACAAACCAATAGTGCAGGAAAATGATATTAAAAGCTATTACGTCCAATATCCGTGCGATGCGCCTCCTTTAGAGTTTGGCGAATATGCTTGGCAGATTAAAAACGCCGATGGAAAGACACTTCTGACAACCCATTTTGCCATTGGCAAAGTAAATTCATCCGGCTACGAAATATACACGCCACAGAATGTATGGATGTACACCAAAGAAAAAACAGACGGAAGCTATCATATCGCATACGACAGGGTGCTACGCATACATTACACCGAGCCATACGAGGTGAGGAGTGACCAAATGTTGCGGTTTTGCATTTATGACTCTCACCGGAACATCGTACTTCGAACCGATAATGAGGGACATGTTGTGGAACCGGCTGGATGTTCAATGACTTCCCCAACCATTCAAACGGGCGAGAACTGGCTCAGTTTTTCAGTTGGGTTATGTTCTTATTACGACAGTTTTTCACATGATTATCCTGATGATTATTACCTTGAAGTATGGGACAGCAAAGGGGAGAGAAGCTTCCTGCGCTTCCGATGTGTTCATTCTATGCCAAGAATAGTCAAAAGAACAAACAAAAACAACTGATTATGAAAAAGTTAATGCTGTTTATCCTGATACTGCTTGGACTGCTGATGAGTTCAAAAGCATCGAATGAGACCTACAGCAAGTGTCTGCGTGGATCGGATATTCGTTACAACGCTCCGCTGGCCATCAATGCACAACATTATAGTCGGACAAATTGGAACGTTTCTAATCCGTTTGTGAGAGTACGACTATACCTTGCAGAAGACCGTTATGTGGCACACTCCAATAACGAGGACTTCTCGGTCATTTACAACATCACCTTGACAGGTAATAATATTCCATCAATTACCTTAACTGACACCTTAAACGTAGGTTATCGTCAAAACTCCCCATACCGCGACTTAGATATGAACGAATACCAAAACTATAAAGCCGCTTCCTTGAGAATAACCTCCGTGTCCTCCAACATCACGGAAGACATTGTCTTTGAACTGCAACTATGCTACCCCCGATTTACAAAAACAGACTCGGTTGGCACCCCTTTTGACTTGAGACGGAAATACTTGGAAAACACCAACGAACTCCTGCTCACTTGGGGCTATCTTGACGGTGCTGACGAATATGATTTGGAATGGCTGTTTGTGGACAATCCTTCGATGTCCAATAACGTTTCGTACGATTTTGCCAATGCAACGCGGATCACCACTTCCAACAACTATTACAAGATACCACTGGCATACCCAAAAGGGAATATTTTGTGCAGGGTACGTGGCCGAGGCACCTATGTGAACGGCGAGCATTATCCTGTCTTCGGACCATGGAGTTTCACCACTCCATCGGACAGCATCATCCCTGACTCCAATCACATTTGCCGCTATGACTTTGCAGGGTTGGAGGACAGTCTCACATGGCAATACACGGCTGTGTATGCGGAAGATGGTAAGCGCAAGGAGGTGATTACATTCTACGACGGAAGTCTCCGCAGCCGACAAGAAGTTACGGTACTGAACACGGACAGTATTGCGGTAGTGGGAGAAACGTTCTATGACCATATCGGGCGACAGGCTTTGCAGGCACTTCCCTCTCCGACGCCAAGCAGAGGAATCCGATATTATGGTACCAACGGCATGGCTGTCGGGCAGTTCAACGGGTATTTCCCGAAATCACAATACGACTATGACATTACACTTTCCCATAACCAGATGTTTCCGACAAATGCAGGCAGTGCGTTGTATTATTCGTCAAACAACCCTTTTGCAAACCATCCGCACTGGCCAAATGTCAACCAAACACCGTGGGACAGCGGATATACCTACACCCATGTGCGATATCTAAACGACGGAACCGACAGGATTCATTCTCAAAGCACCGTTGGAAGCACCTTTAAAATGGGCAGCGGACGTGAAACCAGATATTTTTATGGAAATCCTTCCCAAGCGGAACTTGACCGTCTCTTTGGCAACGAGGTGGGGAATGCTTCTCATTACCAGAAAGTGTTGGCCGTTGATGCCAACGGTGAGGTAACGGTGTCCTACTACGATATGAAAGAGCGTCTTATCGCTTCCGCCATTATTCCCTCCGCTGACACATCCCAGCTGCTGGCAGTTGACAGTACACCACCCGCCCACGACTTGTACAACACAATCTTCTTTGATGATAGCAGCCGCCAGTATGTCCAAAACATCGTTGTTGGCGAATCAGCCGATTATTCTTTTGAATATGAAATATTTACTCCTGATGCTTTCTGTGACACTTGTCATGAAAATACAGGATGCATAGATTGCCGATACATGGTTGTTTTCAGTCTTTGGGATCCCGAAACGTTAAGCTACATTTTCAAAGACTCGCTTGTTGTTTCATCAGGCACAACATTGTCACACAATGTGCGCCTTGTGCCAGGCAGTTACCAACTTTATAAAAGTGTAGCTCTTGTCAGCGATGATGACATCGCAGAAGCGGCTTTTTACCAATATCGGGAAAGACAGCGACGATGTGTTCACTATACTCCAGCTACAATACACCCTTGCTACACACCATGTGAGGAATATGCCATGAAAGTAGCCGACATTGACAAACCCGACCCGACGAATCCGACGTATGTCCAAACCTTGGCAGAATGTGAAAATCCGTCACAAAGTTTCAACACAGAGTGTGAGGCGAAGCGGGCGGCAATGTTGGCCGACATGAGTCCTGGCGGACAGTATTTTGACAACATCCGCACTTGCTGTCCTGGCGACACAGATTGTTACTGTGTCACCAAACCGAATTATTTCCTCGAAACGATATGCACTGATAGATTTAAAGAAGATGCCGTGTTGCAACATCTTCAGGAATTGTCTGGCGATTATCAATTCGGTGATGTTTTTTGGAACTATATGCGAGAAAACTGGAAACCCGAATATGCCGAAGTGATGCTCAAATACCACCCCGAATACCATCTGTATCAGGCTTTATGTGATTGTGGGGACGCTGAAGCACAGCATTATTACGACAGTGTGTTCATGAACACTTATACATACGAGTCCGCATTGGAATTGGGATTGCTCAACCCCTTAGGAATGGACGTTAATGAAAATATTGACATCCAAAATTCTAATGAAACGGGATACCAACCCTTCAAATCTGTTATGAACGATCCGTTTTTCAACGAGAAGACAGCTTGTTGCCAAGAAAATTTCGACGGGATGTACAAAAGTATGGTCGAAAGACTTTTTTCCTACCTTTCTTGGGAGGATCACTATACGAGCCTCTGGTGGCTGTTGTTCGACCCCGCAGGAATTGCCGAAGGACACCATATTGAGTATAGTGAAGAGGTAGAAGATATGATGGTTAATTTCCAGAGAAACATTGTCGGACAATGGGCAGAGAATTATCATTGTTCTGACAACGATGCCAGATGGCTGTTGTTTAAAAGCATCTACACCTATTTGAAAGACGAAATACGACGGACAGTGTTGCCGGGGTGCCTCCTTGATTGTTCTATTGAAACGATAAAGAGCGGGAAAAGTTGTTGTTACGACCCCGATTTCCAATGGGGGCAAGGCGATTGGTGGATCGACTATTTTGGCACATGTTCTATTCCTGCTTGCCAATACTACCTCGCCGCCAATAGTGACTGTCAGGCGATGCCGCTGACTGCAGGTCGTTGTTCGGATTTTGAGAAGGGAGGATTCCAAATCCGTTTCCTCTGCAATCCTGTTTACGGTATGGAATTGGAGAACATTCAAGAGGCATCTGACAGCTCACTACAGATGGTGTACCAAAATTGCTGCGAGGATTGTGAGGCATACGCCAAGTCATGGATGGACGAACTTAACGACTACTTCATCACACACTGTCCGGAATTTATATCCGACAGCACCAAAAGGTTGGCTTTCCGACAAAAATTGGTCAGTTTGTGTGTAGAGAGTTGTGACTCATCACGTGTCCATCGTGATTTCAGTATTTCGCAAAGAATAGATTTGGATTCCCTCGCACAACTTTTAGGGGACAGCTGTTTTCTCGACGACTACAATTATCCTCGTGTCATCTACCCTCGTCCTCAAAATATGTATGTTGATTGCGGTTGCGACAACTATCAGAATGTATTGCACACCTACGGGCTAACATTTTGGGACGAATCTTCATACATAGCGGACAGCTTGGCTTTAGAAGGAATCACTGCGAATGAAAATGACATTAGTCAATGGAACCATTTTTGCATTTGGACAAGATACGACAACATGTTGAATGGCATTGACGATACGGCCACGCTCTACTCAAACCATTTTCCGGAACAATTCCGCTGTTATCCAGATCTACCGGACAGTGTACTATGTCATCAGCAAGCTGTTTTGGCTGCCGCAGCACAAGACACCATCTCGTTCTATCACGCTTTGGACAGTCTTGTGGCCGAACATCGGGCAATGTATGCTTCGCATTGTATGAGAAATTTGCAGGAATCTCTGACGATAATAGATTCTTCTTCAGAGTTCCTTTACACCTTGTATTATTATGACCAGGCGGACAATCTTATAAAAACAGTTCCACCTGAAGGTGTTCATGTCATTGACAACCAAACTACTTTAGATGCAGTAGCCGCATATCGGAACAATGTTGCACGCTACGACACACTTCAGCCGGGATTTGTCCGTCCAAATCATACTATGGTCACCAATTACCATTACAACACCCTGAATCAAGTGATACAAAGCTATCAGCCGGATTATGACAGCGTATCGTACGTGTATTACGATATTCTGTCGCGTCCTGTATTGAGTCAAGACGGGAAACAAAGACAGGGTAGAAAATACAGCTATACCGTTTATGATGATTTGGGACGCATCGTGGAAGTCGGGCAGGTGAAAAACAGCACATCGGTTACGCGCAACGATGCGGCAAATCCGACATTTGTAACCCAGTTTCTGAACAATGGAACGAAAAGCGAAATTACCAAAACTTGGTATGACGAACCAATGTCACTTTCGTTGAACCTGAACCAGACACACTTGCGCAACCGTATTGCCGCTGTGTCGTTTGCGCTTGCGGATGACAACAACTACCAGTCGGCCACACATTACAGCTACGATATCCACGGTAATGTGAAGCAACTTATACAGGATATTCCAGTCCTCAGCTCGTTTGGTCGCCGATTCACTTCACTGGATTATGAGTATGATCTCATCAGCGGCAACGTAAACCGCGTGTGGTACCAAAAGGGGAAATTGGAGCAATTCTCACACCGCTATCGTTACGATGCTGACAATCGGGTTACTCATGTCTATACTACCAACATTTTCAAAGTCAAACGGGATTCCGTCGTTTCCCAGGAGCGTCTTGAAGCCCGCTATTTCTACCTGCCTACGGGCGCACTGTCGAGAGCAGAACTGGGACACAAGCAGATACAAGGGATTGACTATGCATACACCTTACAAGGGTGGTTGAAAGACATCAATGGCTACAGGAGTTCGGGCACAGATATGTATGACAGCTATGACAGTTACGACATCGGAAATGACGGTGTCATCCAAACAGACAATGTTAACCGACTGTTTGCCCATGACGGCTACGCCTCCTCCATCCAATATTACCAAGGCGACTACACACCAGTGTCTGGGAACAACTATTTCAATGAATTGTCATACGACGCAATCCCTCTTTACAATGGGAACATTTCCGCCCTTTCCGAAAGTGTCTATAACCTTGGGGAGAAAGGATTCCTGAAACTTTTCCGCTACGACAAACTGAACAGAATAAAACGAATGCGTACGGCTGCACATCATTACGATAATCCGGGCTGGGAGTCAGTGTCCGACAATTTTGCCACGGATTACGCATACGACTGGAACGGGAATTTGCTATTTTTGCACCGCAAAAAACAATCTGGTCAGGAGATGCATAATATCCGATATACATATCCGAATGATAACAATCGATTGGGCGCAATCACTTCCACCGGTATTGCATCAAGTGCCTATCAGTACGATGCTCTGGGCAACCTGACACGCGACAATGCAGAGGGCTTGACAGTAAGTTGGAACGCCATGGGCAAAGTTGATACCATTCGCAGGAATGGCAACTTACTGTCCATGTTCCGTTACAGCCCGACGGGGCAGCGGCAGGTGAAGACGGATTCATCGGGAACGACCTTCTACATCCACGATGCTACAGGTAACGTGATGTGCGTGTACAAGCTTCATGGTGACACCCTGACTGCTACGGAGCGGTATCTGTACGGCAGCAAGCGTCTGGGCATGTTGGAGCAGCAGATCTGGATAACGGCAAACAGCATCGGACTGCAGGATTCCAACACGATTGGTGTGCGTGTTTATGAGTTTACTGACCATTTGGGCAATGTGACGTACACGGCACAAGACCGAAAATGCCTTGTGCAAGACAGTTATGGCCAACGGCAGTTCATTCCTTTCACGATTAACTACACTGGTTACTACCCCTTCGGTTTTCCCATGCCGGGTCGAAGTTTCGACAACGGGGGTTATCGGTACTTCTTCAACGGGCAGGAGGCTGACAATGAGGTGCTTGGGGAAGGAGGATTTCAAAACTACGGATTCCGTATGTATGACACTCGTATTGCAAGGTTCTGGGGTGTTGACCCTTTGGCGAAAGATTATCCGATGCTGACACCGTTTCAGTTTGCCAGCAATACTCCTCTCTGGGCTATAGATTTGGATGGGCAAGAGCCATTATATCATCAATTGATTGATAAAATTAAAAGGAAAGCAACCGCCATAGTAATCAAAAAGAGTCAAGAAGTATTCACGGCACTGATTAGTTCTATTGTGAATCAATTTGATAATAAAGTTGAAGAAAAAAAAGAACAATTGTTGGAAAAACCCATAACTGGGACAAGTTTGCTTTTTTTTGAATTTGTAACAGGAACAGGACCGGAATGTAGATATTTTTATGACAATAGTGAACTTACAAAAGCAATGCAGGATGCACCCAAAGTCCAAGAAGCATGGGGGTTATTTTTAGATAAAAATGCAGACAACATCAAGAATAATAAACCTTTGGAAGCATTGACGAATTTCGGTGCATCTTTCGGTCTAAAAGGTCTATATAAAGCAGGAGGTGATATAACCGAACAATTTGTTGGCAGTTATGATGTTAACATTTATCCTAATGAAGATAATAAATCCGCTACAATTGTCATCACTAATACAACTAGTATGAAATCATTTTTATACAGATTAGCCCCTGAATATTCCAGAGAAGAATTTAGATTGGGTGGCAACATTAAACAAACATTCATTTTTACCAGAGATATTCCAAATGAAAAAGAATAAACTATTCGTAATCTTTTTGCTTGCTTTTATGATTACAGGATGTGTTTTTGACGGGGGAAGCAAAAAAAAAATTGTAGGAAACTACTATTTATGGCAGTGGGAAGGAGGACGTTCCTATTATTTGGTTGACAAACATACTTCCCCGAACGGTGGAGGTCTAATCGATGGCACAGTTCAGACTATTGCATGGAGTGATAATTATATATATATCCAAAAGAAACCACTTTTTTCAGGAGAAAAGAAAGGTTGGGTCATTATAGACGTTAAAAATCAAAAAAAAACAAAAACTATTTCAGAACAAGTAATGAGAGAACGACTGTCAGCTAATGGGGATTCAAATATACAGTTTTATTCTGCAGAATCTGCATGGCGGGATTTATGAACAACAAACCTTATCTGTAAAAGTTAGTAGTATGAACCACACCGCCACATGCCAGCTCCGACACTCCCGTTAGCGGAACGGAGGTGTTGAGGCGGGTATGTGGCGGTGAAAATCAATGGCGTTATGGCGCGAAGATTAGTGTTAGAACTTGCTTTGAATGAATTTTTCCCAATAAAAAATGTCTTTGTCTTTTCGTTCCTTAATCCAAGCCTCAACACGATTCGGTCTGTATACCATAAATTCAATCGCATTCGTCATAGTTATATTATAAAGTATGACATTGACCTGCCAACAGTATTGATCGTTGTCCATTAATTCCATCAACTGTGGGATGCTTTCTATAGCATCAGGTTGAGAACAATAAGCTCGAATAAGTGCGTCATCAACAAAAACATAATAAGCAATTTCCCATCCATCTGCTGATTGTGCAATGAGTGAAGGCGCACTGACAGAGAACGTAAAGTCCTCTGGAGAATATGATTTAGCGCGTTCAATCATTGTTGAAAAATCAATTTGACGAGGAGAAAGTGCATTATTATTTGATGGCTGACATTTCACCCGTTGAGAAACCAATAGTAACATAACTGTGAGAAGTGTAAACCGTATTGCCTTGACAAATGTATTAGTCTCTTTCATTTTCGTTTTCGTTATTCTTTTTAGGTTGCATTGAATCGAAAACGGAACCATTTTTTTGGATGTAAAACCAGTTATCGCTATACCATATATGATGGTCGCCTTCACTAATGATTATGCAATCACAACTCACCTTGGCTTTATTATTGACAAAGGGGTATGCGCATTTATATTGCGGAGCAATGACTATTTGTCCATCTGTAGTAGCATATCCAATCAAACCCTCATTATTTACTATCCGAAACAGACCTTCACTTGGAAAATCAGGACCGTTGTCATACGGAAAAACCTCAAAAAGCATGTTGTCACGCGCATCAATGGCGATGAACCCCAAACTGTCTTTTAGGACTATGCCCACCTTTTTGATGGTATCAGTAAAACAAATACTATATTTCCCTACCGGTATGATAGTGTCTCCGTTTGTGTTTAAATATCCGCATTCATAGTTGTCATTGCAGAAGCGAAATAATAACGTGTCGTTCATTTGAGCTTTCATTTGAAAAAATGAAAGTACAATAATCAAACCAGATAACGCTGTTTTTTTCATTTTGATACATGATGATTTTTTATTTGTTATTGACCATCCAAGAACCATAAATCTATTTCATATAGAGATGCGTTTCCAGATGGATTAAAATATTCTGAATTTTTCACAGAATGACCGTTCCACATATCAAAATGACCAACAGCATCATCCCAACCTGAAACTCTAAAAAAAATAATCCCCGTTTCATTCTGAATAATTTTTCTAATATCGTTCTCTCTCAAATTTGTGCTGTTAATAGTCAAATCAGGGGGGCCAAATGTTCTGTTCAAATAAGAATTCAATTCTGTAACCCCATAATAATACCATTTCTTATCCGCACCTGTTCCTGCCCGTCCTTTCGTCTTTTCAGTAGGTAGTGGTGTTACCGGGGAGTTTGAATAATTTAATGCTCTTGACATTCTTATCGCACATGTGTTGCTAAAACTCTTTGGATTATTATCAAAGTTAAATTTGACCATTCCTCCTATTAAATCAGGAGCTTTTATATTCTTTGATGGCAAATTACCCCACATGTCTTCAAATTTTGGTCTATTGGGCCATTCTGTAATCCTGTTTTCTTTTGTTCCAATAGTGTTCCATCCATTCTTATCATAGTACAGATGTTGGCCAATATCAAAATAGTTGTTGCCATTGAATTCTGTCATTGAAACATTATTGAAATCAATGTCACCGAAAGAAAGGTTATATGTTCCATCAGAATTTTCGTAAGCCTCTGGATTAACACCAGAATTGTTGACAGATATGAATTCTAATCCCTCCAACTCCTTTCCGTCCACAACCCTGTTTTCCGCAAACGCATACGCACTGTTCCAGGGGAACTTCCCCGCCAGCGGGTCCACACTCCAGAAACGCCCGATGCGGGTGTCGTGCATGCGGTACTCGAAGGCGTGCAGAGCCCCTTCTCCAAGCACCTCATTATCAGCCTCCTGCCCGTTGAAGAAGTACCGATAACCCCCGTTAGCGGGACGGAGGGATTTTGGAGGATGTGTGGAGGTGTGGTTCATGGCGCGAAAACAAGATTTATTCAGCTTATTTCGTGTTCGATGGTTCACAAAACTTGTTGAATAGTTTTCTGATTTCTTTGATGGTATCCCAAAAATAACCCAAAGCCTCCTCCATGTTTTGTTGATTGCTCTTGTACATTTCACAGAATCTTGTTTTTTCCACAGGATGACTTGGCCAATAATCGTATTTGTTGTCATCCTTAATTTGCAGCAAAGCCTCGACTAAATCGCCTTTGTAGTATTCTGTTTCAATGAAAAAATCCCTTTCCAAAATTTCCAATGCCATTGGCACCAGATAGGGGAGTCCACATTGTTGACCGATCAAAAAACGAATATCCTCAGGAGAGAGATCCCTAAGCGGTTTTTGGGTGAGTTTGTAAGAACGGTAGACAACCATACCGTCATCTTTTTCGGTTATTGTCTCGCCTTTCCAATCCCACCCTTCTAATTGGCAAATACTCTTCTTCTCAATTTTACTGTCCTTATTATTCATAATCCTTTTGTATTAATTAACTGATGCTTTTCTTGCTGAATTCAGCGTGTTAACAATGCTGTTATATTGTTCTTCAGTGGCCTTAAGTACGCCCTTTGCTTGTTCTAATTCTTCCCCTTTAAACTTACCGGAGTAAATATCTTTTCTCAACTCTTTAAGTTCATTTTTCATTCCTCTTAAAGCCTTTTGAACTTCATCCAAGTGTTGATATGGGGTACCATTTGATTTCACACCACTTTTCAAGCCGTATATTTCTTTAACAGCACCTGCTAAATCACTTTCTGTTAAACCTTTCCCTTGATTGTTGAACTTTTTCACATAATGTGATAGTCTTGAGTCTGCTTTTATTGTATTAGTTCCGAGCGGTTTCCATGCTTTTTTTACTGCTTGGCCGGCCCATTCCATCACACTTTCAAATCTTTGTACAGTTTTCCAAGTGTGATAACCTTGTTTTCCAAGTTGAGCTGCCGAATAGGCATCGCCAATCACAGGCACAAACTCTAACGCCACTTCCCACCAAGATTGTGAAGTAGCCAAACTTACGGCATCCAATGCGTCTTGAGCTAACTGTTTGGCCCATCTTTCCGACATATAAGCCGATAATCTACTCTTTATGGCAGATTGAATGAATTCTGTTGCAGCTTTCTTTAATCCCTTTTTTGCTACTCTTTTTGCGAAAAAGGAAATAGGGCTCTCTCCGTCGTCATCAACATAACAGATAGGATTGTCAAGAAACACAACGTACGGAGAATAACCATCAAGAAATATAGGATCAAGGTTCCAACGTCTTGCTATTCTTGTGTCATAACCAAAGCCACCGAACTCAGTCAAAGCCCCCTCTCCAAGCACCTCATTGTCAGCCTCCTGCCCGTTGAAGAAGTACCGATAACCCCCGTTATAGTAACTTTGGTTGTTATATTGTTGACAATTAGTCATTTACACTGTTATTTCGCTATAAAAAAATTGAATCCTTATTCCTTTTTTAATTGGCAAAGATACACTTTTTTTTCAATCACCATGTTACCACTTTGTTGACAATATTGTGCTGTTCTCCAGCTGTCATGCGGAGATAGATGCGAGTGGTTTCTATGCTTTCGTGGCCCATAAGATCCGCAAGTAGAGCAATATCATTGTGCTTGGCCAAAAAATTCTTTGCGAACAGGTGCCTGAACGAGTGGGGATAGACCACTTTGGGGTCAATTCCATATTCAATTGCATATTTTCGCAAGCGTGTAGCTATGCCCTCCCTTGAAATCAACCTTCCCCAACGGTTCAGAAAGATGAAGCCCGATTCTATTTTTTGGTCTTGCAGCCATTCAAGGGCTGCAGTTGCCAGTTTCTTTGGAATGTAGATACGCCTGATTTTACCACCTTTGGTGTACAAATCTATAAAACCGGCTTGCACATGCTCCATCTTTATTTGCAACAGCTCGCTGATGCGGGCTCCAGTGGCCGCCATGAACCACACCATGAAGTACCATTTCATTCTTCCGTCCTTTCTCATCCTACTCTTGAAGTATTGGTAGTCTTCATTGCTGATGACATTCTCCAAAAAACGCTGCTGCTGCACTTTTACAGTCTTCAACTTCAAGTCGCTTTTCCCTCTGAACTCCAAATATTGATTCAATGCGTGGATTTGGATGTTGACAGATGCTGGCTTGTAATGGGCAACACAATATTCCTTATAGCTCAGCAGGTTGGCATTGCTGATAGATTTGTAGAAGAAATGGAATCTTTCTACTGTCGCTGAATACGACCGGATGGTGTTTGAGGCAAGATTTTTCCTGCGTAAATATTCTTTGAACTTTTTTTGCATTGTTTGTAGTTTTATATTGATTTCATTCAGAAGCATGAGGACAAAGAAAGATAAAGGGAAATTCGTTGAGATTTGACAGATCATCTACGTTTTTCTTATCATATTCTTTTACCCCCATACCCACCCCCTCACATCGGGGGGGTGTGGGTATATAAATGAATGACTCTTTCTTTCTTGCTTTATATATATAAGGGAAGGGAAAAGGGCAAGATATTGAAAACCAGCAAGTTACAACGGTTTCTTTTGGGCCGTTGGCAAGATGTTGATAATCAGTAAGTTGAATTGATTTTAAAGAGGGCTTTGCGGTCGGAAGAGTGGCAATGGACAGGGTAGCCATCTACCATCTACGGCAAGGAGATAGAAGCCTCCGTCAAGTAAATACGTTCCGATTGGAAGGGATTATGTCAAATACGTTTTCTCTTCCATTTTTATGTATGATGTTGGTAATTTTTGAGTCCCATTACTTTCTTTCTTTTGGGCGACCGGGCACGCTATCCGTTCAAATTTCGCACTGGCGTGCTCATAACCACTTCTATCGTTGTCGCGGTATTAAGGAAGATGAAAACGCAGTCAACCAGCACGACAGCGTTTTCCCGTAGCCGTCCCTAACCGTGACGGACGTTTGAAGCATCTTTGCCAAAACTTAACGTTTATGGCAAAGAGCAGCACCCGCAGGGTAACCATCTACATCAACGGCAAGGAGGTGGACTCCGTCAAGCAGATACGGGCGGAAATGAACCGCCTCGTCAACGAGCAGAACCGCATGGTCATCGGCTCGGACGAGTACATCGCCCACGCCAAGAAAATCAAGGAGCTGCGCCAGTACCTCAAGGAGCACGCGCAGAAAATCGGCTCCGCCGCCTCCGCATGGACGGAAATGTACAACAAGTTACTTCAGTTCGGCACGGGCATCGGAGGACTGACGCAGATCCTCTCCTCCCTCGACAATGTGACCTCCACCCTCAAGCAGGTGGCCACCGACCTCGCCGCCATGGACGATGTCTATTCCGATGTCATCAAGACCACGGGGCTCACCCGCGAGCAGGTGGAGGAACTCAACGAGAGCTTCAAAAACCTGGACACCCGCACCAGCCGCGAGCAGCTCAACAACCTCGCCTACATCGCGGGCAAGCTGGGCATATCCACCAAGGAGATGGTGCAGCAGTTCGTGGAGGCGGCGGACATCATCAACGTCTCCATGGGGGACGTTTTAGGCGACGACGCCACTCTTGCCATCGGCAAGATGGTGGACGTCTATAAG
>CACXXY010000044.1 GCA_902771655.1 uncultured Bacteroidota bacterium
TGGAGTAACTGTCACAGTAGGAAGCTCGTGTCTAACAATATTGATAAGAGTATCATTGCTCTTACAAGAAGTGAATGTCGGATAATGTACACTAGCAGTGATAGTCTTAGTAGCTGCATAGATAGTGTCAGGTAATGTAACATCTGTGGTTAACTCAAGACCAGTTGTGAATGTGAATTCATTCTCGGTCACGAATACAGTGTCACCAGCGCAGAATGATGTGTCACCAGTGTAAACAGGCTGATCCGGAGTTGCATAGAAGATGTAGTGGATTGTACTGTCGTATGTGAACGGACAAGCAATACCATGAATACCAGCACCAACAGTGTCAACCAAGAGATATGAGAATGAAACAGCAGTATCAGCTGTAGGAGTAGCAGTGAAATGACCTGCAGCAGTAGTTGAAGTTACACCCTTCCAAGTGAATGTTTCAACAGCTGAATAAACTACATGAGGAGTAATAGTGAAGTCTAAGTCAACATCAATTGTTGTGCCCTCGCAAACCTTGGTAGTATCAATCCAGTTAGCATGAGGAGTAACATCTGCGGTAGGAGTTGGAACTTCAATGATATCGAATGGGAAGTCCTTTGAACACTTAGGAGTAACAACAGAAGCTTTGTCATAAATAGTCAAAGTGTAATTGCCAGCAGTATCAGGTGCAGTGGTCAAAACAGTAGTACCCTTGAAATATACAAGACTGTCGTTGGAGTTTTCTGCAGTACCGAAATCATATACTGGATTAGTACCTTCGCAATAATAAATCTTACCACCATAATCTGCGAAGTTTGCAGGAGCTTTAATCTCACGGTTTCTAGTAACAGTGAAGATCAAAGTATCGCTCGGGCAATAAGGAGCCAAGTCGTTATTAGCAACAACTTTGTAAACACCTGCAGTATCAATTGAAGTATAACCTACGATGGTCACATGAGCTCCAGCTGTAGTCATGAAGCTATCAACAGTGATAATCGGAAGAACATCATCATAGCAATATGCTGCATTTGCACTATCAATGTAGTGTGAATAAGTAGGATTCAACTTAGGCATGTCAGGTGCGGGCTGGAAGTGGATGCTGAAGTTGGTATCGTTGCTTGCGCAAGAAGCGGAACCACTGGTAGCGTTGATTGTCATATTTGCATAAACGATAGTGTCAACCAAAGCAATGAAGGTATAATCAACAGTATCGGTATTGATATAACGTGGTGTGTGTGTTGCGTATGGATTAGTTGCATCATTCCACCAAGTATATGTTCTGACGTATGTAGCATCGTATGCAGGTGTTACATTAGCGATAACCTTACCAATCAGGGTATCTCTACAATCATCTGCCAAGTCAGAAGTCAGCACAATCGTAGGAGTAGCAACTTCAACGATATCGAAATATAATGTATTAGTACAATGTGTCATTGTATCAGTCAATACAACTTCAATGTCATTAGCTGCTGTGGTAGGAGCGGTTGCGCTGCCACTATATGTTGCAATAGTATTGATAGGCAGATTGAAGTTGTAGTTAGCATTACCACCTTCGCAATAGAAGATAGTGGAGTCACCACCATTGTATGAATACGGGAAGTTGTCAGGTACAGCGGGCAGACCATTGATAGTCAAATGATAATATACCGTTGTATCATAGTTACAAGTTTTACCATCAGGATAATTAGCTACAACAGAAATATGGATAGTATCAATATAACTACCAGCATCAGTTCTGGTAATCACCATGGCAGTATCAGTTGTAACAACACCATTCAACTCGTATGTATAAGTCAAGATAGATGAAGCGGCAGGATTTACACTCACCTTCACTGTATCTTTTGCAGTAGGATCATAGCATCTTGTGTGAGCTGTGTCAACAGCTGTCTCACTATTATATCTTGTTTCAACCGTAAATCTAGGAGCACCCTTAACTTCAACTCTCAGGTCAGTAGTGTCTGAGTAACAAGATACACCATTTTCAGTGTATGTATAGAATGCACTGTAATCTCCAGTAGTTTTAACAACTTCAGGATCATCGCCATTCCATGAGAAATCACCAATTGTAGGAGTCAACTGGCTCTTACCGATAATGGTAACATTGTTGTCACAGTAATACTGAGTATCAGGAGTGAAAACAGGAGCACCCGGTTTATCAATAACATTAATATTAAATGTATCACGTGAAACACAACCATTATTGTCAGTAACTGTCAAATGAACATCAAAATCATGTTTACCAACATTCATGTTCAAAACACTTGGAAGATCTGTAGTTTCATCCTTAACAGTAACACCTGTAGTATCCCATACAAAATGGAAATCAGGAGCTGAAACAGCTGTAACAGACATTGAAGTAGTGGCGTCTTGGCAATAATCAACTTTTCCACTCAAAGTCAAGGTCGGCAACGGCCATACGTTCATAGTCTTACCGAAGGTGTTTTGACAACCATGGTTATCAGTTGCAACCAAAGAGATATAGTTACTTGTTACAGAAGGAATCACGATAGCAGTGTCATATACACCAGGAGCCTTGTAATGTACCTCATTGCCATTATACCAAGTATAATTAACAATAGTATCTTCTGTCGGTTCCATAGGATAGTAAATACTATATACTACAATGGTATCGTAAGCACATACAAAGGTAGAAGGAACACTGACCAAGTTAATATTCACACTGTTTACACGTACAGTATCACGAGTTGTGCTGGAACAATGAGTAACAGTATCATGGAAGTTACCAATGAAGATGTGTTTACCAGCGGGGAAACCATCCATTGAGAATACCTGGCTAGAGTCAATCAAACTGGCCAAAGAATCTGCAGAACCTTCATAATCCCAGCGGTCAAAAACAACATTGGGTTCAATACTTGTCAGTGAGAATGAATTGGTATCAAGGTAACAAATCAGACGTGGACCATTGAAAGTAGCTGTAGGCAGAATCTGGTTGGTAGGAACAGTGATAGTATCAACAGCAATACAACCAGTAATTGTGTCTTCTACAATCACTTTATATAAACCATGAATAAGTTCAGTAAATACAGTATCTGTTTGATAAGCAGTAGTGTCATTTGAAGGAGTAACGATTCTGTAATGATATTCACCAGTAGCAGGGCTTACAGAGGTAAGAGTAATTGAGCCACCGTATGGAGGCAAGCAGTGAGTATTAGTGTCAGCATCCAAAGTCATGGTGATGGTAACTCTGGTGTCTCTGATAGAATCGGTATTTACAGGATTGTTTTTACATCCATTACCATCTTCTACAACCAAGTGATATTCACCAACAGGCAGAGCCAAAAATGCTGAATCAGGATAAGCTTGCCAAGTTAAACCACTGTCGATGCTATAGTTCACATACTGAGGAGTAGTGAAGATAATTTCACCGTTGTGACCAACGCAGTAGTTGTCGTCCTGAATAGTGTAGTTTACATTCAATACAATAACAGGCAGAGTGTCAACAGTAACCAAGATAGTATCCATACCGATACATCCGTGAGCATCGGTAACAGTCAAAGTGTCGATATACTGACCAGCCACATCATGGTTGAAGCGAACGCTGTCCTCATTCAATGGATCATGTAAACCAGTACCAGTCCATGCGTAAATGACAGGAGCATATAAAGGAGTAACCGTTGAACGTATAATCATATCTGATTTAGCACAAACTTCAGCGTTATTGTCAGCACTCAACACAACTGTTGGGATAGTATCAACTGTAACGACAATCTTCAACCAATTTGAATCTGGAGTTTCGCAACCATATTCATTCAAAGAAGAAACGAAGAGGCTGTCTGTTTTATCGAAATGGTGAGTATAAACCAAAGTGTCTTCAGCCAACACGGTTGTTTTATCAGAAGCATACCATCTAGCGGTAGTACCATTAGTGCCAGCGGCAACTTCGCGAGTCACATCGCCAGGACCGCAGATGGAAGTGTCACCACGAACTGCAGTAGGAGTACCGATTTCAGGATAAGCCAAAATATTGATAGTGTCATGAGCGGCACAAGATACTGAATCGTGAGCTTCTGTCACATCAACTCTGAAAGTGAAAGTGGTTTCAGTAGTAACATTATTTGTATATACATAAGTAGTATCGGTTGCACCAGAGATAGCTGTACCGTTTTGTTTCCACTGATAAGTAGTAAGGTTTGTAGGTTCTGCTTTCAAGGTTGCGCGTTCAGCGAAGCACAAAGTATCATTATCAGCGGTAACTCTCACAACGGGGTTAGCGAAGATTCTAACGGTAACTGAATCGTAATCTTCGCTGACACATTGGTTAACTGTAGTAGTATCCTGGAGTCTCAGATAATAAATCACTGTGTCAGGATTTACAGTTGAAGGAACGTAAGTGGTATCCATCACATCGTCAGGTGTCAAGCCCCAAAGTACCAATTGTCCGGTAGGAGCCGCATAGGTCAATGCCACTGCTGAGTCACCCACGCAATATTCAACGATAGGATTGATAACCTGAGGACCTGCAGGGATAGGAGTAATTTTAACTCCGAAGGTATCCACTTCACTTTCGCAGCCCGTCACATTGTCATGACGTTTTACATAATAATATAATGTTGTATCAGGACCTGTAAAGATAACATCTGTTTCAGGAATCAAATAGTCAGCTTCTGCAAAAGTGCTACCATCGGTTGACCACCATGCCTTGATGGAGTCAATATGGTCTCCCAATTCGGCAACATTCGGTTCCGGTTCCAATCTGAGTGTATCGGGAGTTCCGAATCTCTGGCAGTAAGTAATATTGGAATCTGACAAAGTAGGAGTAGTAGGATGTACGTAATGAGTATAGTTGTAATTAACGATGCTGTCGATTCTGTAACCACATGAAGTGTCAACGTAAGCGATTTTGTAATCACCGGTAGTGTCCATAGTATAAGGAGGCATACCTACAGTCACAGGTTCGCAATCCTTGATGGTGTCATTCTTTTCAATAATAGGATCAGTTGGCAAAGTGTCTGAAGCGAGTATTCTGCCAGGATGTGACTGGTGACCACCGATTTGATAGTATTCGCTTTCCGCAACATGAGAGTTCCAATACAAAGAGTTGTCAGTACCATGGAGACGTTCTCTGATATGAACAATCAGCTTAACATCGCGGAAAATCTGGTTCCAGGTAACAACGATTCTTGAGCGAGTGTTGGTGAGGAATCTAAAATAGAAATAGTCGTACGCAATATTACTAATATTGTATGTACCACTGAAAATCGGAATAGCACCCGGATACTCATATACAAAAGAATAATTCTCCTGAAGCATAGGAGTACCTACCCAATGCAATTCTTCGTAGAACGTTTGGAGCGTAATATTGCAGTAACGGGTCAGATCATGCTGTCCGTCCAGAATATTTTCTCCATCGCACCACAACTCGAGTTCAACAGAAACCTTAGCGCCTTCTTCAATACCCAAGCAATTGGCATCTGAAAAAATCATGTCATAGACATCGGTGGCACCAAAAACCAAAGGACTCATGTAATGAGACAATGGCAAGTTACCACCCGGCAAATTCGCAATGCCGTGGAGGGTGTCAGCATTGGGATTTGACAGCTGGAAACAGCAATCCCTCTGCGCTTGCGCTTGCATGCCAAACATCATTAAAAAGATGCTTAAGAAGCAAATCGATAATAGTTTTTTCATAAGTTTTTGAATTTAATTGTTATTGATTTTTTCTTTCTTTTTTTCTCTATTTTACTGGTTTTTTTATAGTTATATACAATTCGTGAGATTGCAGTACACTACAATTTCAACATGCAAAAATACATATTTTTTTTATATGAAACGCAAAAAAAAACTTTTTTCTCGTTTTTTTTAAAAAAATTTTTCTCTATTCTTCTTTCAAGAGGTCGGGACGGCGTTCAGCGGTTCTTTTTAATTGTTGCTCCATACGCCAGTCGTCAATATTCTTTTGATGGCCCGAAAGAAGTATATCCGGCACCTTATGACCTTGGTAGTCAGCAGGCCGGGTATAAACCGGAGCCGAGAGAAGTCCATCCTGGAAAGAATCCAACAGCGCGGAAGTCTCGTCGTGCAGCACACCAGGGATGATACGCGCTATAGCATCCACGATAGCCATGGCGGCAATCTCTCCGCCGGACAGCACGTAATCGCCGATACTGACCTCCTCGTCGATGAATAATTCACGTACACGTTCATCCACTCCTTTATAATGGCCACATAGAATCATGACATTCTCCATCAGAGATAGCCGGTTGGCATAGTTCTGGTCGAACGTCTTGCCATCAGGAGCCATAAAGAGCACCAGATCGTACGTTCTTTCCGCTTTGAGTTTTTCGATACAGCGGGCTATGGGTTCCACCATCATGACCATACCTGCCCCACCCCCGAATGGATAGTCATCCACACGACGGTGCTTGTCGGTACTATAATCGCGTATGTCATGCGTATGCAGTTCCAAATGACCGCCTTTCACCGCACGGCTGATGATAGAACAACCAAAAACGCCGGTGAACATTTCAGGAAACAACGTAAGTATGTCTATTCTCATAATAATTCACAATTCAAAATTCAGAATTCAAGTTTTCAGTGGTCAGGAGTCAGTGGTCAGTTATTAGGTGGATAATTCAAAATTCAAAATTCAAAATCCAAAACCCATTTTTAACTATTAACTATCAACTATTAACTATTAACTATCAACTATCAACTAACACCTGACCACTAATCACTAACCACTAATCACTGACCACTAATCACTGACCACTAATCACTGACCACTGACCACTGATCCCTATTAGCACATCACCATCATAATTCCGTCCCGCAGGGGCAGCAGCACGTTGGTCACCCGCTTATCCTGTTGCACAAAGTCATTAAATTCCATGATGGCCTTGGTGTCCAAATCGAGATGACCATCCTGCTCCACCACCTTGCCGCTCCAAAGCATATTGTCAATCAGCATTACACCACCTTTTCTCATACGAGGCAGCAACAGCTCATAAAATTCGCGATTACTGCGTTTCTCCGCATCGATGAATACCAAGTCCCATTGACAGTCAAAAGTCGGTATCAACTGTCGTGCATCACCGATATGGAGTCGTATTTTCTCCTTATATTGTGACATTCCTACATATCTGCTAATAATCTCTTCCATTTCCTCATCCACCTCTATCGTATCCAAGTATCCATCAGGGGCCAGTCCCTCAGCCAAACACAAAGCCGAATAGCCTGTATAAGTTCCTATTTCCAACACATGTTTTGGCCGTATCATACGGGAAACCATGGACAAAAAACGTCCTTGCAGCTGTCCCGAAATCATCCTGGGCTTTACCGCCTTCAAATGTGTTTCCCTAAACAAACGATATAACAGCTCTCCTTCCGGAGAAGTATGAATCTCGCAATATTCTTCGATAAGGGGGGAAGTGATGTCCATAGTTGACAGTTGATAATTGATAATTGATAATTTATAATTGATAATTCTAATCCCTGACCACTGACCACTGACCACTATCAACTTTCAGTTTGCATGATTTTTGCTATTTCCGCTTCGGTTTTTGTCAGTTTGTCCTTGCACAGTTTGATAAGCATTGTACAGCGTTTAATTTTATCTGACAGTTCATCCACAGAGATATCAGCGTTTTCCATTTCCTGAACGATTTGCTGTAGTTCGGAAAAGGCTTCGGTATAGGTGATAGTTTCTTTTGCCATAATTCAAATTTTCTGCAAAAATACGATTTAATTGGCAAATTAGCAAATTAGTTAATTAGCAAATGTGCTAATTTAATTTGCAAATTAATTAATGGGGGTGTTCTTTATGGAAAGTCACTCACTTCGTGAGTTCGTGAAGACGCTCGCCTTGCTCGCTCGACAAGACGTTCACTTCGTTCACTCGTTAAGATGAACACATCGTCTTTCCGTCTTCCCGTCTCCCCGAATGCACGAAGTGCATGTCTCCCCGTCTTAACGAAAAAACTCCCACCCGTAAGGGCAGGAGTCTCGCATATAAAAAGGCTATTTTGGGGGATTTAGCCGTTAAATACGGTATCAAGCTGTACGCCACGCACTTTGGCGATAGTATAAGGATCGCGGAGTTGTGCGAGAGCGTTGATAGTAGCCTTCACCACACTGTGGGGGTTGGAAGAGCCTTTGGACTTAGCCAACACGTTCTTCACGCCAACACTTTCGAGGACGGCACGCATAGCACCACCAGCGATAACACCGGTACCAGGAGCAGCGGGTTTCATGAAAACGAGGGAACCGCTGTACTTGCCTTCCTGAGCGTGAGGGATAGTACCTTTGAGGACAGGGACCTGAATCAGGTTTTTCTTAGCGTCGTCGATACCCTTGGCGATAGCGGCGGAGACTTCCTTTGCTTTGCCGAGGCCATAACCGACCACACCATTCTCGTTACCAACGACGACGATAGCTGAGAAGCTGAAAGTACGACCACCCTTGGTAACCTTAGTAACTCTGTTCACTGCAACCAATCTATCTTTGAATTCGATATCGGTTGATTTTACTCTTTTAATATTAACGTTTGACATAATCCTCCTCGTATTAGAAAGTTAAACCACCTTCTCTGGCTGCGTCGGCCAAAGATTTAATTCTACCATGATACAGATAGCCGTTACGGTCGAAAACGACAGCGGTAATACCTGCGTTCTTAGCGCGTTCGGCGATCAATTTGCCCACCATTGCAGACTTTTCGGTTTTGGTAACCTTCTGGGCTTTGATGTCAGGAACGACAGATGAGGCAGATGCCAAGGTAACACCGGCTCTATCATCAATAATCTGTACATAGATGTCCTTGTTGCTTCTGAAAACGGACATTCTAGGACGTTCAGGAGTACCGTTGACGATTCTACGCACACGGTTTTTAATCCTGTTTCTTCTGAATTCTTTCTTATTATAAGCCATCTTCTTAAATTTTCAATATTATTTTTCTGCTGATTTACCGGCTTTCTTTCTAACAACTTCACCCACAAAGCGGATACCTTTGCCTTTGTAAGGTTCGGGTTTTCTGTATGAGCGGATTTTGTTAGCGACCTGGCCTAACAATTGTCTGTCGATACCTTTGAGGATAATGATGGGGTTTTTACCTTTCTCACTGACAGTTTCCACTTTGATTTCATCGGGGAAATCGAAAAGGATATTATGTGAGTAACCCAAGCTCAAGTCCAACTGATGAGGACCTTTGGCTTCAGCCTTGTAACCAACACCGACAACCTCCTGTTTGATTTCGAAACCTTTGGAGACACCTGTAACCATGTTGTTCAGGAGAGCTCTGTAAAGTCCGTGGAGAGCTTTATGGCGTTTTTGGTCAGTAGGACGTGACAGTTTCAAGTGACCATCTTCAACTTCCATTGTGATATCGGGGTCAACATACTGGTGGAGTTCACCGAGGGGACCCTTTACCGTGACGACATTTGATTTTTCGTCTCTTTTAATTTCAACTCCAGAGGGGATTGAAATGGCTAATTTACCTATTCTTGACATAACTGTTTCCTCCTATTAGCTAATATAACATAAAACTTCGCCACCGACTTTCTGGTTTCTGGCTTCCTTATCGGTCATCATGCCGTGGGAAGTGGAAACGATAGCGATACCGAGGCCATTCATGACAGAGGGCATTTCGTCAACGCCGACATATTTACGAAGACCGGGACGGCTTACGCGTTTGAGTTCGGTGATAGCCGACAACTTGGATGTGGGATGATATTTAAGAGCGATCTTAATCATGCCGGGGTGCACGTCATCGACAAATTTATAATTTAAGATATAACCTTTTTCGAACAAAATCTTCGTGATTTCACGTTTTGTCTTAGAGGTCGGGATTTCCACCACTTTATGATTAGCCCTGATGGCGTTTCTCATTCGGGTTAAATAATCTGAAATCGGATCGGTATTCATAGTGTCTTTCTCCTAATTTTAAATGTTACCAACTTGCTTTTTTTACGCCCGGGATGAGACCAGCTGAAGCCATTTCTCTGAAATTGATACGGGAAATGCCGAACTGACGCATATAACCTTTCGGACGACCGGTTAACTTACAACGGTTGTGTAATCTGATAGGGTTTGAGTTGGGGGGCAATTTTTGCAATGCCACGATAGCGGCCTGCTTTGCCTCATAGTCATTACCATTAATGATCTTCTTTAACTCTTGACGTTTAGCAGCGTATTTAGCAATTAATTTTGCTCTTTTAACTTCTCTTGCTTTTAAAGATTCTTTTGCCATATCTTATTTCTGATTTTTAAATGGTAATCCAAACTCTTTCAACAGTGCGAGGCACTCTTTATCATTATGGGCTGTGGTAACGAAGGTGATATCCATACCGTTAATTTTAGCCACTTTATCGATGTCGATTTCGGGGAAGATAATCTGTTCGGGGATACCGAGGGTGTAGTTACCTCTGCCGTCGAAACCCTTGTCGCTGATACCGCGGAAGTCACGGATACGAGGGATAGAAACGGAGATCAGACGATCGAGGAATTCGTACATTCTGTCGCCACGGAGGGTCACTCTCACGCCGATAGGCATACCTCTTCTCAATTTGAAGTTGGAGATATCCTTCTTTGACTTGGTAGCGACGGCTTTCTGACCGGCGATCATGGTCATTTCCTGAACACCTGCGTCGATTAACTTCTTGTCGGCGATACCGAATTTGCCGAGACCCTGGTTCAGACAGATCTTGGTGATTTTCGGGATACGCATCACGGATTTGAATCCGAACTGTTCTTTCAGTGCAGGAAGAACTTCCTTTGTATATTTTTCTTTATATCTTGGTGTGTACATTACTTAATCTCCTCTCCTGACTTTTTTGAATATCTAACTAATTTGCCGTTCTCATTCTTTCTTCTGCCGATGCGGGTAGCGTTGCCCTGGGCATCAATTACCATAAGGTTAGAAATGTGGATCGGAGCTTCTTTCTTAACGATACCGCCGTTGGGGTTTTTGGCATTGGCCTTAGTGTGTTTTGACACCAGGTTCACGCCTTCCACCATAGCGCGGTATTTTTCGACATCCACCATCAGCACCTTGCCTTGTGATCCTTTTGAGTCACCGGCAATAACTTTAACGATGTCGCCTTTTTTGATGTGAATTTTCATTGCTTTTAATTTTTTAATTGTTTTTCAATTGGTCTTTGTCAATTGTCCTTATATGTATAATTGTTGTGTGGGCAACAATTAAAGTACTTCCGGAGCGAGGGAAACAATCTTCATGTATTGTTTCTCACGAAGTTCACGGGCAACAGGGCCGAAGATACGTGTACCGCGGAGTTCATCACCGGGAGTCAGCAGAACGACTGCGTTGTCGTCGAAGCGGATGTAGGAGCCATCGTTTCTGCGGACATGTTTTTTGGTACGTACGACCACTGCCTTAGAGACAGAACCTTTTTTGATATTACCTGAAGGGATGGCGCTTTTCACGGTGACGACAACTTTATCGCCAACGGTGGCATAGCGTTTTTTAGTACCACCCAGAACGCGGATACACAAAACTTCCTTTGCGCCGCTGTTATCGGCCACTGCCATTCTTGTTTCTTGCTGTATCATAACTATTTAGCTCTTTCAATGATTTCTACTAATCTCCAGCGCTTGCTTTTGCTCAAGGGTCTGGTTTCCATAACTCTAACTTTGTCACCGATGTTACAATCGTTTTTTTCGTCGTGAGCCATCAGTTTGGTAGTTCTTTTGAGGAACTTGCCATACTTAGGGTGTTTCAGTCTTCTTTCGACGCTGATCACGATAGTCTTATCCATCTTGTTGCTAGTGACAAGGCCTTCTCTGACTTTTCTTTTATTTCTTTCTTCCATAGCGGGTTAATTATTTCACGTTTTCTTTCAGTTCGCGCATGCGCAATTCGGTCATCAGGCGAGCCACAGTTTTTCTCTGTTCTTTAATCTTCTGAGGATTTTCGATAGGAGAAACGGCGTGGTTCAGTTTCAACTTGACCAACTGTTGTTTTTCTTCCACTAATCTTTCTTTCACTTCAGGAGTGGAGAGTTCGCGTATTACTTGCTGTTTCATTGCTATTAAATTTCTTCTGAATAATCTCTTCTAACTACGAATTTGGTTGCGATAGGCAGCTTTTGTGCGCCGAGGCGGAGAGCTTCCTTAGCCACTTCGAAGGGAACGCCGTCGGCTTCGAACATAATTCTGCCGGGGCTGACGCGGGCCACGAAATATTCGGGGGTACCTTTACCTTTACCCATACGCACTTCAGCAGGTTTCTTGGTCACGGGCTTGTCGGGGAAGATGGAGATCCACAGCTGGCCTTCACGTTTCATGTGACGGGTGATGGCCTGACGTGCTGCCTCAATCTGACGACCGGTGATCCAGCATTCCTCGAGGGCTTTCAGGGCGAAAGAACCGAAAGCGATTTCAGAACCGCGTTTGGTGATGCGTTTCATTCTGCCCTTTTGCGGTCTTCTGTATTTGGTCTTTTTTGGTTGTAACATTGCTGTATAATTTTATTGTTTATATACTATTATTTGTGAAGTCAACGCTGTTAGCTTCTTTTTTCTTTGCGGGGACCGCGGGGAGCGCGTTTGGCAGGGCCCTTGGCTTCCTTAGCCTCGTTGTTAGCTGCGAAGAGGTCTCTCTTGCCATAAACAACACCTCTGCAGATCCAAACTTTGATACCGATACGACCGTAAGTTGTATGGGCTTCAGCGGGAGCGTAGTCGATGTCGGCTCTCAGGGTATGGAGAGGAGTTCTTCCTTCCTTGAAGTGTTCGGTTCTTGCCATTTCGGCGCCACCGAGACGGCCTGAGCAAGAAACCTTGATACCTTCCGCATTGGCGCGCATGGTAGCGGCGACAGCGGTCTTAACAGCTTTTCTGTAGGAGATACGGCCTTCGATTTGTTTGGCGATATTCTGAGCCACCAAAACAGCATCTAAATCGGGGCGTTTCACCTCTGAAATGTTGATTTGGATTTCCTTGTTGGTAATCTTCTTCAACTCTTCTTTCAGTTTGTCAACTTCTTGACCACCTTTACCGATAATCAAACCGGGGCGGGCGGTGTTAATGGTAACCGTTACAAGCTTGAGTGTTCTTTCAATGTAAATTTTTGCGATTCCGGCTTTGAACAAACGCGCGTTCAAATATTTTCTAATTTTGTCGTCTTCGACTAATTTATTGGCGAAATTTTTGCCGCCATACCAATTAGAATCCCAGCCTCTGATAATTCCTAATCTTAAACCTACCGGATTAACTTTCTGACCCATACTTTTTTTAATTAATATTATTCGTTAGTTTCATTATTATTGTCAACTGCAACTTCCTGAGCGCGGCTATCGAGGATGATGGTCACGTGGTTGGAACGTTTTCTGATGCGGTGTGCGCGGCCTTGGGGAGCAGTTCTGATTCTCTTCAGCATTCTGCCTCCGTCAACCATGATGGTCTTCACATACAAATTAGCCTCTTCCAGTCTGGCACCTTCATTCTTAACCTGCCAGTTGGCGATAGCCGATTTCAATAATTTCAATAATTTCTCTGCTGACTCTTTTCTGCTGAATTTCAACACGTTCATTGCATAATCAACATCTTTTCCTCTAATCACGTCAGCCATGATTCTGGTTTTGCGCGGGGAGGTCGGATTATCGACCAAACGAGCCATATAGACATTTTTCTTGGCTTCTTTGCGCGCATCTGCTGCTAATCTTTTTCTTGCTCCCATTGTTTTTATTCTAATTATTATTTCTAAATTTCTAATTTTCAACAAGATAGAACTTCACACTTTTTTCCTCTTCATTTTCTATCAAAATTGGCGGCAAAAATACTAAAAAAAATCATACAAAATCATCTTTATCAAAAAAAATTTTCAAAAAAGTAAAAATGCTGATGTTCAAGCCTATTACAAAGCATTTACAACAGTGTATAAACAGGCTAATGTTAATTACTCTGACAAAGGAGAAAAAAAATATTTCTTAATGTCGGATGAATTGGCCCTGATTTTTGCAAAAAAGAAGCCCTTGAATGGAAATTCAAGGGGCAAGGGGCTAATAATCTGCAATTTTCGGCGAAAATTTCCCCGAAATCCGGGGAGAGACAGGAAGTGGGAAGATAGATACTCACATAAATAAAAGACGCACCATGAAGAGTCTTTCATGATGCGTCTTAATATGAGAAATATGTCTTTCTATTACAAATACTACTTTTTTATCTCTTGGCCAATGAAAGGGCAATTTTAGCAGTCTTGGTGTTGCTTATATTGCCTTCATATCTATTCCATGTAATAGTACCGTCAACTATCATATTCTTTTTGTTGAGCAAATCAATGTCAAGGTCATATACAATTTGTTCATAGTATTCATCAACAAGCTGATGAAATTTATCGCTCTTAATGATCAGTCTTTTGTTACCATCAGTAGTATAAGTACCATTGAAGTTGATCACATCATATTCCGGAGCAATAAAAATATTATCGTCAAAATACTCATCGAAATCACATTTGATTTGACAGATTCCTTCAGTGAAAAAAGTCCACTCATCTTTCAAATCATCTTCGCTATCGCCATCAATAGTGGCAGAAATAACTTTCCAGGTACCAGGAAGGTTAGAGACGTCTTTTTTGCATGAAGACATCAAGGTCACAGTACTAAACAGTACAACAAAAATCGCAAATAATCTGATTGTTTTTTTCATAATTGATTAATTTTAGTATTAAAGTGCAAAGATACACAAAATTCCCGAATAATACACAGACAAATATTTTTTTGTATGGACGGCACCGCATGCGTCCCAAAAAACACAGGGGAAAAACACAAAAATTTTTCAATTACCAATTTTCAATCCTTGACACAGCGCACTGCCATGGCCGTTTGCTTATGCACACCATATCCCGTATAGGTCACCGCACTGTAGTAATCCAACTCGAAATCAAGCACCAAATCAGGCCAGATAGCAGATTTGCTGCAACTCCAAAAATAAGCGTCCCTTCCGAAATTATTATTGATGTCACCCCCGCCAAGACCTGCCGGATAGGCGTTAAAATGCGTGGAATTATTGTTTTGCTGCTCGTTTCCGACAGCACATTGCTTGCTGCATTCCTGCCAGCCTGAAGTGGAAGCGAGAGATTTTGCAATATTGTTATAATTGCCATCGCACTGGTGTTCGCTTTGTGTGCCCACAAAAGTAACCAGCTGACTCCATTCAGCCTTACTTGGCACATGCCATCCAAATGGACAAACGCCCTGGACCCCACTAGGATTGGCGCCACTGCAATTTTCGCCATGCATCAAGGCAGACCAATTGTACAAATAGCCATACCTTTCAATATTTGAAGGATTAGCATCAGGTGCATACCGGTACGGCAATTCGTCAGAAACCTCACCAGCACTGCCCATAGGTATTTCCTCCCCATTGGGGAAACGTGTGGTTTTAAGATTCTGGATCATCCATATTTTGTTACCTATCAATACCGCATCATACAAGTG
>CACXXY010000045.1 GCA_902771655.1 uncultured Bacteroidota bacterium
CACCACCACCTGCGCTTTTTCGGTATATGGGGGTGCAGGAAGGTTTATTTGGTCGGCATCGCCGATATACTGCTGGGAGGCGATGCTTTGGTTGACAGCTGCTTGCAAATCCTGGCTGCTGCCAATCCGCTGCAGGGTGTCGTTGAACACAGCCACCAACTGTCTTTTACGGTCGAAATAGGATAGGTTTGTCATAATCGAGTTTTTTTACGCGGCAAAGATAGGATAAAAACGGGTACGGGAGGCGGGGATGATCCGGCACAATGTCCACTTTTGCAAATCATTAATCACAAGTAATATTTTTCGTGTCCACTTTTTTGAGCTGGTACAAACAAAAAAGCACCCTTTTGAGGTGCTTAATTAATTGATTATTGGTATTTTTAAGAGCGGAAAACGAGACTCGAACTCGCGACCCTAACCTTGGCAAGGTTATGCTCTACCAACTGAGCTACTTCCGCTTATTTTTTTCGTACCTCGGGCGGGACTTGAACCCGCACGCTCGCAATGAGCAAGGGATTTTAAGTCCCTCGTGTCTACCAATTCCACCACCAAGGCATCCTTCAAAGAACGAGTTGAACTTCAAAATTGAGGGTGCAAAAATACGACTTTTTTCAATACGATTTGCACCCTCAGTGATTTTTTTTATAAATTCATCATTTCCCCATAAAATTTGTAGAAATAAGGGATAGTTTCGATGCCTTTAAAGAAGTGTTCAAGTTTGTAATTCTCATTGGGTGAGTGAATTGCATCAGAGCCTAAGCCAAAACCCATCAGGATGGACTTCACCCCCAAAATTTTCTCAAAACCGGCGATAATGGGAATACTTCCACCGCTACGGGTCGGAATCGGACGTTTTCCGAAGGTAGTTTCGTAAGCTTTTTCGGCAGCTTTGTACGCTGGCATGTCAATTGGCGACACGTAAGCCTCGCCTCCATGGCACGGGGTGACCTTCACTTTCACGCACTTTGGAGCCATCGCCTCGAAGTGTTTTTGGAACAATTCGGCAATTTTCTGCGAATTCTGGTTGGGTACCAGTCGCATCGACACCTTGGCATGGGCCTCAGATGGCAAAACCGTCTTGGAACCTTCACCCGTGTAACCACCCCAAATGCCACATACATCCAAGGTAGGACGGATACCGGTGCGTTCGATGGTAGTATAACCCTCTTCGCCATGAACTTCCTCTATATCCAATGATTTCTTGTAATCTTCCAGATTGAAAGGGGCCTGGGCCATCAATGCACGCTCCTCGTCAGAGACCACCAAAACGTCGTCGTAGAAGCCAGGAATGGTGATTCTGTTTCTTTCATCAGTCAAAGAGGCAATCATCTGGCAAAGGATGTTGATGGGGTTGGCCACAGCGCCACCAAAAATACCGGAATGCAGGTCGGCATTCGGACCCTTCACTTCCACCTCCAGATAAGTCAGGCCGCGCAAACCCACCGTGATAGAGGGAGTATCCGTGGCAATCATCGAGGTGTCGGAAACCAGAATAATATCCGATTTCAGCATTTCCTTGTGCTTCTCGCAGAAACCATACAAACTGGTGCTGCCGATTTCCTCCTCGCCTTCGAGCATAAATTTCACATTGCAGGTCAGTTGGCCGGTTTTCACCAGATATTCAAAAGCCTTGGCATGCATGAACGACTGTCCCTTGTCATCGTCGGCACCACGAGCCCAGATTTTGCCGTCCTTGATGACCGGCTCGAAGGGTTTGGTATGCCATAGCTCTTCGGGATCAACGGGCATCACATCGTAATGGCCATATACCAAAACAGTGGGAGCATTCGGGTTAACCATTTTTTCGCCATACACCACGGGATTGCCGTCGGTGGGCATCACCTCTGCCTTGTCGGCGCCAGCCGCTAAAATCAATTCTTTCCAACGCTCAGCGCAACGTACCATGTCGGCTTTATTTTCCGTTTTCGAACTGATGGAAGGGATTCTGATCAGACTGAAAAGCTCTTCCAAAAAACGATCTTTGTTTTGTTCGATGTAGTTTTTGAGGTCTTTCATATTTTATTAGTTTTTTTGATTATATAATATACGAAACTTTTCCATGAAAAGGTGAAGTTGTCAGATTCGTCATTTCGCGGCGGTTTCGTTGTGTGTTTCAGTGCAATGGTACCCTGCGCCGCGAAGAGGGTACCGAGCGGTCTTTTGCCCCCCACATTGCGCTTCGCTTATGTGGGGTTACTGAGATGCGACCTCTTCGAGGTCGTAGCTGCGGACTTGGGCAATTCGACCGTTTCATGCCCTATGATATCCGCCTTTGTCCCCAGCACACCACTTTCGCCACGTGCTGGTTACTGAGATGCGACCGCTTCGAGGTCGATGCCACGAGCTACACTCAATTAGCACATTAATAATTTCCCCTCGAGCGTGGCGAGACTCCCCTGATGCAATGCATCACTCCCCTCGAGCACGCAGTAGCGAGACTCCACCTTTCATTTAATTAGCACATTAACTAATTAACTAATTACCAAATATCTGCTGCAAGGCTTTGGTAAGGGCTTCGCCGCGAAGGTTCTTGGCGATGATGCGGCCATTCTGGTCGAGCAAGAAAGTGCTCGGAATTGAGGACACACCGTAAGTACGTGCAGCTTCTGACGACCAGTATTTCAGGTCGCTGACATGGTTCGGCCATACCAGACCGTCGGCGGCAATGGCACGCTTCCATGACTCTTTGTCACGGTCCAATGATACGCTGAACACCTCGAAGCCTTTGTCGTGATATTTCTGGTACATGGCCACCACATGCGGATTCTCGCCACGGCAGGGGCGGCACCAGGATGCCCAGAAATCAAGCAACACCACCTTGCCTCTCAAATCAGAGAGTTTGCGGATATTGCCATCAGGATCCGGGAAGGCCAAATCCGGAGCGATAGCGCCCACAGAGGTGGCTGTCGCAGGTGAAGTCTCCACGGCATATCTTTCCTTTACCAGCTGATGATTGGGATACTTGGCATACAAAGCCATCACAATCTCATTATGCAAAGCGGCGTTTTTCTCTCGCGGGAAATTATCCAAAAACATCAGCACGGCGATATCATCCTTGTTCCGTTTCATCAGGTTCTGTATCTCTTGCGAATTTTTCTCACTCTCCTGGTTATACAGGGTCTGATATTGCTGCACAATGCCGCTGATTATATTCTGTGATTGGGTATAAATGTTTCTGCCTTCCTGAATGGCAGTGTTCACATTCTGCTCGAAAGACGCTTTGTTTTTCTGTGTCTGATGATAATTGTTGTTGACTAAGGCAGCCACCTGATTACACCAATTCGCCTTGTTTGACTTTTTGTCGAACAGGCCACTGAAAACCATGCTATCGCGTGAGGCCAGCAGCTGTGAAGCCTTTTCAACGAAGGGCTTATAGCTGTTGTTGATGTCATTTTTCATAACATCAACCTTATTCAGATACTTGTCAACATCCTTGAAGAAATCGGCATTGGAAGCGACGCGCTGGCTCTTGAAGTCATACAGTGTATATGAAGTCTGGCCAAAAACCTCAGCGGCGGCATACGATTCCGTCAATGAATGTAATATTCTGTTGGCATAATAGCTGAAGTCATTCATGGTTTTGGCAGCCACTTTGCCATTGGGACAATACTTGTCGGTATAAGTTTTCAGGCTGTCAATCTGCTGGGCCGTTTCCACCATTTTTTTGCCCACATCGGTATTTGTTTGGTAAAAGCGGCTGAAATTCTGTGAAAAGCCATGGAAATATATCTGGTTCTTATCCGTTTGCAACGCATGGTTGACACTATCCAGCAACTTCTGGCTTTCAGCCAGCTTTGTTGTCATCTCCTTAGCGAAGCTCATGGACTTTGAGCCGGAGATTGAAGGTATCTCCCGCAGGTTTTCGGCGTCAATAACCACCTCTATTTCCTCATTGGGAGCAAGTACCATCAGGAAATTCTGTTTCTCCGCGAAAGAGAGCACATAAATATCATTGTCTTTCACCGTTGACTTCAGCACGAAATTGCCGTCCTTGTCGATGACAGCTTCCCCAAAAGTGGCGGAATTGTTGCCGTATGCCAGTTTCAGCGTCACCTTGGTGAAAGTGTTATTCAGCACCTTGCCTTTGATGACCGGTGACTTGGGAGCTGCGGCAAGTGCGGCGAGATCAGTAAAATTCGAAGCAACACAGGGCATCGGATCGGTCAGCACAAGCGTAGCCACAAGGAAAATAAGAGTAAACAATTTGAAATTTTTCATAACAGGTTAATCCTTTGAATTAGCCTGCAAAGATAATGAAAAAAAAAATACAAAAGGTTACTTTGTGGAGACGTTTCATGAAGCATCTCCATAAAAGAAAATCCATACCACGAACTTACATGGTCACCAATTGGACTGTTGCCCTACTGCGTTGTTCCACCAGCACATCCTTTTTCGCAACTACCTTTGACACAATGTCATCCGTGTAATGACGAATCGTTATCAGTTCGATATTCAGATTATATTTCACCCGATACTTGACAGAAAGGTCTTTGATGAGTCTTTCAATTTTATGCACTTTGTTGTCGCAGCATATAGAGAAACTCAAAGCGGAGTTCTGCATCAGGTTAATTTTTATTTTATTCTTCGAGATGACAGCGAATATCTCATCCAGATTTTCCACCGCGATAAAAGAGAAATCTTTGGGATAAATGGAAATCAACACCTGGTTGGTCTTGAAGATATAGCAAGGAACATGCTTTTTCATTTTTCCCGCATCAATGCGGCTGCCGCTTTCCTCAGGATGCATAAAAGGCTTCACATACAAGGGTATTTGCTTGTTTTGTAGGGGCTTCAGTGTTTTCGGATGGATAACACTGGCACCATAGTAAGCCAACTCTATGGCCTCCTCGTAGGAGATCTGATCCAGTTTCACCGCGTCAGGGAAGAATTTCGGGTCGGCGTTCAGCAAACCGGGCACATCTTTCCAGATAGTCACACTTTCGGCATTCAGCACGTAGGCGAAAATCGCCGCTGAATAATCGGAGCCCTCGCGGCCCAAGGTGGTAGGAAGCATTTCTTCCGTTCCTCCAATAAAGCCTTGGCTGATAACGATATCCGCTATGTTTTCAGAAAGTATTTTTCCTACTTTTTCCTGAATCAGCCGAGCAGACTCATCCCAGTCCACCTTACCTTCGCGGTAGTTATGGTCGGTACGTATCAACAAACGGGCATCCGCCCATTCATTCTTGATTCCTTTCAGGTTTAAATATGTGGAAATCAGTGTTGTGGAAAGGATTTCACCGAAGCTGACCACGCGGTCGTAATCATAGTCAAAATTCCCCGAATGCGGTCCCGACAACAGCTCATCCAATTCCTCAAAAATACCATTCAGTTTGTTCATAATCAAACTGTTGTCATCCAGTTCCAACTCTCTGACAATAGTATAATGATTCTCTCGCAGTCGTGCCACCAGATCAGGCATCTGGCTTTTATCGTAATAAAAAGCATCCAACACCTGTTCCAGCAGATTAGTGGTTTTACCGATGGCTGAAATCACTACCACTAATTTTTCTCCCCCAGTATAATTTTTCAGTATTCTTTCCAGATTGCGGACACCATCAGCATTTTTCACGGATGCCCCGCCGAATTTATAGACTTTCATTCCTTAAGAATTAATAATTAATAATTGATAATTAATAATTAAACACCCCTCATTATTCATTATTCATTATTCATTATTCATTATTCATTATTCATTATTCATTATTCATTATTCATTATTTATCACCGTTCTCAACACACTTCCCACTGCTCCTAAAGTTTTGGCATCGATATTGTCGATATTGTCGTAGGTGGTGTGCCAAACAGGGCGGAAGCCTGTGCCAGAAGTGTTATCCTGATGGATAATGTCTATCATCTTGATATGGGCCAACTTATTCACATAATAATGGTCGTCGGTGATAGGATTGGCCTGTTGATTGATAAAATAGGAGCCATAGCCTAATTTATAAGCGGTTCCCCAAACTTTCGACACTATATCCTGTGCGAAGAAAGAGGAGAAATACTCATGATAGAACTTGGCATCGGGTGCACCCACCATATCCAACAAAATGCCATAGCGGGCATTATAATCAGGCACATGCAGGTTCTGAGCCCAGTACTGTGAGCCGAGGCACCACCAGTCGCCCGGCAGATTCACACCCGATGGAGTACCATAATCCTCAGCATCGAAGAAAATGATATCGACTCCTACATTAGGCCGGTCATCCTGCAGCTGGCGTGCGAGTTCAAGGAGCACACCTACCCCACTGGCACCATCATCGGCCCCATCGATAGGTTTGTTACGATTGGCCTCCAAAGCATCATGGTCGGCCATAGGTCGTGAATCCCAGTGCGAAGCCAGCAAGACCCTTTCCGTCTTGTCGGGGTCGAAACTGCCAATGATATTCTGTGATTTCAGCTGTTTCCCATCGTAGGCGGTGGCAGTGAAATGTTGCACATATACCGTATCACAATATACTTGCAATTTCGACACTAACCATGCCGCGCATCGGTCGTGAGCCTCACTGTTAGGAACACGTGGTCCGAAGTCGGTTTGAGCCTTTACGAAGGAAAAAGCGCTGTCGCTGTTGAAAGCGGGAACCTCAAGGGTTTGCTTAGGTTGATCCTTTTGTTTCTTATCCTGCTTATGGGTGCAGGAGAAGAGCAAAAGGGAGAGGGAGATTATGATGATTATTTTCCTCATTAGAATCATATTAGAGATGAAGGATTAGCTTGAAATTTATGTCACTACCCCGGCCTTCGGCCACCCCTTCTAAAAGAAGGGGAATTTTAATCTGAATTCTGTAACCTAAAAACTACATCACCGTCAACATACCTTTATACAAGTATGTTTGTCCACCGCTAACAATCCACAAGGTATAGACATAGTTGCCGGCACGCACCTCGCCTTTGACCCTACCATCCCACAACACCAGTCGATCATTCATACTTTCCGGCAAATTGGCGTAGGGTACAGGGGGGAAGAATTCACCTGAGGGGGTTTTCTTACCCTCATAATGATATAGCTGCTCACCATTGCGGGAGAACACCGAGAACTTCACATCTGTAATAAATCTCAACACAAACTGGTCGAGGTAGAAATAATCGTTTTGGTCTGGTCCTTCGTTCAGCGTCTTAGTAGGAGTGATGCAGTTGGGCAAGAAAATATTTGGCACACAAGGATCTATTTTGAAAGTAGTGGAAGCTTTGCAATCTGTTGACACATCAACAATTTGCACCGAATATGAGCCATCGCTCATAGCCCACAACTCATCAGTTTCGCTCAGCACAGTATCCAGATATGTCCATGTGTACTCCACATCTTCTTCATCACTCACATTGGCCACACTGGCCACCAAAAGGGTCTGGGCACTGTCACAGAAATCCCCGACCTGATTTATGACAACCGTTGGGGTAAGCACATCGAACTTCACACGGGCAATACTGTCGCAGCCATTCCAGGCTATGATTGGGACAACACTGTCACGAATACCCGTCGAGGGTCTTACCAGGGTATCACTGTAGCCCGTGAATTTCACTGTCCGTATGGTTCCGGCCACATTCATATTCCAAGTTGTTGCGGTATTGCCAATGTCATGGCCAAACACTGCCGGCCTATAATAATAGGGCAAGTTGCTTTCGCAAGTGACAACGGTATCCTTCAAAGTATCAGTTGTCATTATGTATTCTCTTAAAATGTGCACCGTGTCGATAGTGTCAAATGAGGTACAGATTCTGTCAAAGTCTTGTATATACAATTTAATGGCATATTTTCCTGTATCCTGATAGGTATGTGTCGGTTCAAAACCGTGCACTTCAGGAGTGCCATCACCGAAATCCCAGGTACACTGCTCCGGATTCAACCTCAGATTTTGCCATGTGGTATCCACACCAGTACCGTCTGCCTTAGGCCTGATAATACCAATCTGGCTATGATTATGAACAACAACACCATAGTCACAAGTACGCATGTGTCTGGGGACACTGTCACTTATAGCCTTGGGCTCCGCAAAAAACGCAGGCCTCAACAGGTAGTAATTTACTGTGGCCTCGTATGCAAACGGCACACCTGTATAAGAAACCACCTCACAACGGTAATAAGGTTTTTCAGGATTAGGGATAAGAAGAGGATTATATACGGTACTACCATCTATAACTCTTGAATCAGAAGGATCGTCAGGATAGAAACGGTTACAATGATTTGCATCAGTACCGTTAAACCATTTATAAGAAATCTCATCGTTCACATCAAAACCCCACGGAATACTCAATTTCAGCGAGTCTCCACCACAATACTCCACCTTTAGTTTTGCCGGTATCATCTTAGCTGTAAAGTAGCAGTATGCCCAATGCACTTCAGCACTACAAGCCCATTCTCTTACACGAAAATCAACTGCCTGGTGATTTCTCGCTTGTTGCGACAAGTCGAAAGCCACAATGTTATAAGGGAATATAAAAATTGTAGGTTGACTACATTGGCAATTACCTTTGGACATAGAATAAGGAGAATACGATGGAGCCAAGGGAGTATTTTTCGGGTCTGCAGTACCTCCATAACTCTGGCCCAGAGGTGTCCCAAACCAAAATTGTGAATATGGATGAGACGCATCGTAATTACCTATAGAAACTGGAGTATTGGTACCATGATTCAATATAATAAACTCCACACCAGGATTTCTGGGTGCATGGCTCTCATGCAAAGCATTTTCAGTTACAAAAGCAAACTGCAATAACAATACTGGATTATTTGTATCTGGTATAAATGAATAAAGCATTTCCTGGGCATGTAAACCTCTATTAGTCGTACCCGTAGGACCCCCCAGCTGCATCACAGTATCCACGAATGTTTGCGGATATCTATCAGAGTTCCATGCGCTTGCCAAAATAGGCATATTTCCATTAGTTAATTCGTTCCTAAAACAATTATCATTATCTGGGGAATAAGTGCTATCTTGAGTTACCACAAAGCGATGTGTAAAATTTCCTGTGAGAGTCGCACCATTAGTTCCGCTAGAGAAATTACCATTACTATAACACTTCGGTTTCACCCACGAGGCACTCCATTGGGTATTGTTAGGATTGCCTGTCTGGGGTGTCAAAAACATAAAACTCGTGGGTGATCCCTGATACACACCATTCATAATATTCTGATTTTATTTTTTCTTATTTTCCAAAACAATTTCTATTATTATAGACGACAAAAACATTTTTTTGTTGCATATCATTCTGTATTTTTTTCTTTCCTGAAAAAAGAAACTATCGGAACCCTCTCCAAATCAATTGTATAGAACGCACTATCCGTCTGTTTGAACAAGCCTGTCTGATTGCCAAACAGAATGTAATAATCGCCTTCCAACTCCTCAATGGAATGCACTTCTGAACGATACACCCTCAATGTCGGATTATCGTTGGCCAGAAAATGGCAAAAGGCCTCATTCCCATTGGTATAGACCTCGGCCGTATCGATCTTGAGTGTATAGAAAAGCGTATCACCCGGATGGTAGATGCCCATCGAATCGAGTTGGGCGCGAAGCATATCCTGCCGCTGTTTCTGAGAAGCCAACAGGCTGTCCTGATGCGCCGTATAGTATTGGGTAAACCACTGCTCCGCCACTTTCGATGACTGGTTATTCACGTCTAAACTATACCTTTCGGCAGCATTGTGGATACCTCCTGAAATTTCATTGAAATAGCATAAGGTCAAGGGACGGTTGAAGATAATATGTCGCAAGGGCAAACAAGTCAGGAAGAAGGCCATAGCCACAATCACCGCATTGGTATAGCGGTCGTCCACTTTCCACAACACCGCCTCATAGCCCAAAGTGGAGAGCATAATAATCAAAGGCAAGAGCATGAACATCACCGAACAAATAATATCAGAACCTACATACTTGGAAGAGAAAGCGAAGAAAATATACAAAGTGGTGACAATCAATGCGAAGGTGGCAAACAAAGAAATCCCCTTCAAGATGGTTCTGAAGAATATGATATAAAAAAACAGTCCGAAAATCACCACGAAAGGCGTAGTGATAAAGATATACTTGAACACATAACTGGCAGGACTTTCCTCCATGCTGATCATGCGTCCATCAAAAAACTGAGGCAACTGCTGGGATGTGGCCACAAACATCTGTATGAAATTGTCACTGTTGCTCAAGTCACGGATACGAAAGCCCGGTGAAAGAATAACATTGGCCAAAACCGCCAGCAAATAAACCCCTCCCACTATCATCACCAAAGTAAGCAGCGATACCCAATACTGCCCCGTAAAGAATTTCTTTATGGGATTTTTCACCACAAAATAGATTAGCGAGAAAAAGAAGAAGAAAAAGCACAAGGAGAAACCACTCAGAGAGGTTGTGGTGGCCAACACTATACCTAAAAAGATGGCCAGCACCCGTATCCACCTGATTAAAGGAAGTTCGTAACAGAACTGCCAAATCTGCATCAGCGTGAAGAAAAACGCCAAGGCAAACAGGGTATCGTTGAAGTTGCCGAAAGAGTAACCCAGCCATCGCGGTGTGCAAAACATCAGTACCGCACAGAAAAAAGCGCTGCGCCAACTGATATTCTTCGCAAAAAACAAACTGATTATGAGAATCAACATCCATCCCCAAAGGGCCGACAGACGGTGTTTGAAGCGGAAGATATTCTTAAAGCCTAACGCATGGGTTACCGATACCAACAACACATCCATAGCCTGTCCTTTGGTAACATACTGCGGCATCGTCTTAAAGGTTTCATCCCCTGTCTGATAGTACTTATATACAGCTTCAGAATACTCGTTTTGCTGCCATTCGCGCGTGGAAATGCCTACATTGCGACTGAGATACGGCATCAAGAAAAGCAATGCCAAAATAAAGATAAAAAAAGCATACTTGAACCCATCGTCTTTGGTCTTGATGGTAAACGAGAAAAAACTGTGTTTTATGTCATAACGGACCTTAGGGCGGCGGATATTGACAAAACGGAACTCCATCGGTTCTTCCTCAAAAATAGGATAAGGATAAAACCAATGGAAGATCTTTCGTAAGACGAGGAAGATCTTTTTCCCTAATATCTTCAGATTCCTATTCATCTGGCTTTCTCACAAACATTTCTTCTTTCACATCATCATAGTCCAGCAACACCTTGGTCCCTTCCGGGAACGACTGCATCAGGATTTCTTCCGCCAGTACATCCTCCACATTTTTCTGGATAGCGCGTTTCAGCGGACGGGCACCGTAATTGGCATCCCATCCCTGGTTGGCCAATATTTCCTTGGCTTTATCTGTCACTTCCACCTCCAAGCCCATGGCCTGCACACGCTTCAGCACCTTAAGCAACTCTATATCAATAATTTTGATAATATCAGGTTTTTCCAAACTGTTGAAATAGATGATATCATCAATACGGTTCAGAAATTCCGGGGCGAAAGTGCGTTTCAGCGCATTTTCCAGAATGCCCTGTGCCACCTTGTCTTTGGCCGCATCGGTAGCGGAAGTGCTGAAGCCCACACCCGTGCCGAAATCTTTCAGCTCGCGGGAACCGATATTGGAGGTCATGATGATGATGGTGTTTCTGAAATCCACTTTACGTCCGATACCATCGGTCAACTGTCCATCGTCAAACACCTGTAACAGAACATTATAGATATCGTGATGGGCTTTTTCAATCTCATCAAGGAGCACAATGGAATAAGGTTTGCGACGGATTTTTTCGGTCAGCTGGCCACCTTCTTCGTAGCCCACATATCCCGGAGGCGCGCCAATAAGGCGGGAAACGGTATGTTTCTCCATGTATTCGCTCATGTCGATACGGACAATAGACTCCTGAGAATCAAAGAGATACTCTGCCAGCACCTTGGCCAGATAGGTTTTACCCACACCTGTAGGGCCTAAGAAAATAAAAGTACCTATAGGCTTGTTGGGATCTTTCAGTCCGGCACGGTTACGGCGTATAGCCTTGGCTATCTTGACAATAGCATTATCCTGACCGATGACCTTGCCTTGCAGTTCATCAGCCATTTTCATCAGTCGCTCACCCTCATTTTTGGCGATACGCTGCACAGGTACTCCTGTCATCATGGCAATCACCTCTGCCACATGCTCTTCCGTCACCGTCGGACGTTCCAAATCCTCTTTTTCCTCCCACTCGCGCTTCATCTCCGCCAGACGGGAATCCAACTCTTTGATTTTGTCACGATAACCTGCGGCGGCATTGTACTGCTGCTCTTTGATGGCATCGTTTTTCAGCTGGTTATACTGCTCGATTTCCTTTTCCAACTGAATCAGTTCCTCTGGAATTCTGATATTCTGCAAATGCACACGCGAGCCAGCCTCGTCCAAGGCATCAATGGCTTTGTCGGGCAGACAGCGGTCGGTAATGTAACGGTTGGTGAGGCTGACACAGGCCTGCAGTGCCTCATCGGAGAAACGCACCAAATGATGGTCCTCGTATTTATCCTTGATATTGTTGAGGATGACAACAGTCTCATCAGGGGTAGTCGGTTCCAGCATAATTTTTTGGAAACGACGTTCCAGTGCTCCGTCTTTTTCTATATACTGGCGATATTCGTCGAGTGTGGTGGCGCCGATGCACTGCAGTTCACCACGGGCCAAGGCCGGCTTGAACATATTGGAGGCATCGAGGCTGCCGGGAGAGCCACCTGCGCCCACCATGGTATGCAATTCGTCGATAAAGAGGATGACATTCGGATTCTTTTCCAACTCGGTGAGGATGGTTTTGATACGTTCCTCGAACTGGCCGCGGTACTTGGTTCCGGCCACCAGCGAGGCCATATCCAAGCTGACCACACGCTTGCCGTGCAGGGTGCGTGACACCTTGCCTTGTACTATCCTCAGAGCTAATCCCTCAGCGATGGCCGACTTGCCGACACCGGGCTCACCAATGAGCACAGGGTTATTTTTCTTGCGACGGCTCAGAATCTGGGCAATACGTTCCAATTCCTTTTCACGGCCCACGATGGTGTCCAACTTGCCTTCCGCGGCATAGCGGGTCAAGTCCTTGCCAAAGCTGTCCAACATCGGAGTAGCGGAGGCTTTGGCGCCTTTGGTTGAGCGGGCGCTGCCGCGGCGGTCATCGTCATCGTCGTATTCATCTGTTCCCGCCGACATGGGAGCATCCTCACCATGCCGTGACTCATGACGCATTTCCGAAGCCAATGAATCGTACGACATGCCCGCGCGTTTCAGCAACATCTTCACCACACTGTTCACCTCGTTGCCGCTATCACGCAAAATCGCCAGCACAAAATGCTGAGCCTCAACTGTTTCACTTCTAAACTCCCGGGCTAACAAAAAAGCACGTCTCAAGGTATTTTCCGCCTGCACGTTCAGCTTCATGTTCTCCGCTGGCATTTCCGTCTTGTTCTCATCCTTCTCAATCAGTTCCTCCAACTTGGTCCGGATATTCACTTTATTGATTTTGAACACGTCAAAAAGCTGCTGCAGTTCTGTATATTGGTCATACTTCAACAATGCCACCACTATATGCTCGACACCCACTGATTGTGACTTGTTGGCCAATGCAATCTTCTTGGCCTCTTCTATAGCGGTTTTCAACTCTTCAGAATACTTTACCTCCATAATAATAATTTTTTGCAAAGATAGTAAAAAATGTTGAATTGTTGAATTGTTTATTTGTTGAATACACTTCTTTCAGTTTTCAGTTTTATATGTTTGCTAATTTGCTAATTAAACACTATCTTTGCCGCTTCAAATCATTGCAATGAAAACCACCCTACTTTCCACCGCTTACCTACCCCCTATTGAATACATTTTGAAATGTATGCAAGGTCCAGTAACACTGGAGGTTTGCGAGCATTATATCAAGCAATCGTACCGCAACCGGGCCCTGATTGCCACGGCTAATGGCATTCAAGTGCTATCCATCCCCGTAGTGCACGTTTCCTCCAAAATGCCCATTCTGGATGTCCGCATCGACTTTGCCACACCTTGGCAGCGGCTACACTGGAAGAGCATTGACACGGCTTACAGCGGTAGTCCGTATTTCCTTTATTTCCAGGATTATATCAGACCTTTTTACGAAAAGAAATTTGATTTTCTCTTCGATTTCAACTTGGAACTGACACAGGTCATACTGAAACTTTTCGGCAAGGATTTCCAACCTCAGCAAACTAAAGAGTTTATTGCCGATTACACGCAAAGGAAGTGCGGGGAGCAGGAATACAGCACAGCGGAAGTCAACAGAGGGCCACAAAACGATAGCAAACAATGGGAGGAGATTGAGGACTTACGAAATATCATCCATCCCAAACGCTGTCGCGAGGCCGGCTATCCGTTCCCCCACAAACCCTACACCCAGATTTTCGAGGACCGCCTCGGCTTCGTGCCCAACCTCTCCATCGTGGACTTCCTGTTCAACGAAGGAAACAGGATAATTAACAATTAACAATTAATAATTAATAGTTGATAGTTATTGATTGTTTGTGTCGTTAAAAAAATAGAGACGCGATTAATCGCGTCTCCACAAATATCTGTATTCTTCGAAAATAAGTATAGACGGGGCGTGTCCCGTCTATACATGATGATTATTTCTTCACAATCTTCTGGGTAGTTACGGCTTTGTCGCTGTGGATGCGGACAAAGTATACACCTGCTGCATAATCACTTAACGACATGGTCATGACATTCTCGGTGGGAACCACGCTGTACAGTAATTGGCCGTTCACAGAGAACAACTCAACAGTTCTGGCGTTCAGTCCTGACAGGTCGAGAGTCACATCGCTGGTGGTCGGGTTCGGATAGATGCTCACCTGCTGTTGTGCATCGTGAATTCCACAGCAGATCATGACATAATAACTTTCCTCTGCAATATCGCTATTCGTCATACCGTCTTTCACTGCGTATGCTTTAACCACTTGGTCACCATCAGAATAGTCATGCAATACAAATGGTTCCGTATAAACAGCATTCTCTATAACAGTATTAACAGAACCATCAATGTGGGAATGTCTTTCAACTGAATAATATATAGCAGCATTTTCCGTAGCACAGTCTATGCTAACTGTAACAGTATTACAAAACGATTCACTCACTTCATCGTATGTTACAGAATCTGCTGTAATTACCGGCGTAGCTACCTGCTCCATCGTCTGGATAGCGAAGTCATTGTCGTCACGTGGATAGAGTTGCACCTGGCCATTGTAATTTGCCAAGAAACCGGTGATAGAACCCGTTTCGCCAGCTGCCGGATCATTGGTGATAGAACTGAAGCGGTTGTAATAGTTCATAGTATCTGTACCATTGACAAATTTCTTATTACCGATAAAGGTCACATTCTCAATGGTCACCAAACGGCTTTCGAGCGTGCTGTACTGTGCCACCAAAGTCGGGATTGTAGCCACCATAGGAGCAACAGAACCCGTATTACTTGTAGAGGCAGCAGTATTCAAAGCAGGAACCATTTCCGCCATGCCATTATACAAGGTATAAGAACCGAACACACCACCGCTAATCACATCACCTTCGTTATAAGTAGAAGTAATGATAGGAGTGCTATTGTCAAAAATCAGCAATGCTGCAGAGGCATCTTCCACAAACATATATCTGCCACTACGGAAGACGTATGTAACATCACCAGCAATCTTGTAAACCGTAGTATTGGTAGCGGTATTGGCAGCCTTGAAAGCGGCAATATTGGCCACTTCGGGCGGGAAGTTGTATGTAGCGGCAGCCATCAAACTGGCTTCCATGCCAGTCTTCCATGCTTTAGCCTTCAAAGTGGTGGTTGCGTTGATGGTTACAGGAGCTGAATACACCGTTGAAGTTTCAGTAGGTTCAGTTCCATCAGTAGTATAACGGATAACAGCATCAGCTGTAGCACAAGTAATGGTTGCGTCAAAAGCTTCATAATACGTACCGCCATTCGGGGCGATGACTGGAGTTTCCACTACATTCACCACCACACCGGGAACACCAAAGGCCACCAAACTGTCGATTATCAGCTTGCTTGTACCTGAAGGAGCAGTTTCCGGCAAAACAACAGCGAATTTCAGACGGACAAAATTATATTCACCAGTCTCGCTCACATTGAAGCGATAATTATGTCTGCCACCAGTAGCAATAGTATAAAGAGAGTCTCCCACGTAAGTATTACCACCGTCAATAGAGTATGAAACATTCAATTTCAGGCCATTGGGTGATTTAGCATCAAAAGTAACGTATGTTACATTGCGGATGTCGAAGTTGGTAAAGGTATAACCCAAGGTGTTGGTGATGGTGTCACTGAGGTACCAACGCAACTGCATGGACTGAGCGCCACAAATATGATCGTTAGTAGCAGGAGTGCCATGCAAGGTACCCCACTGATGGCCTTCAGCACCAGTATAAACAACAGTCGGGTTGTTATAGGTCTGTGTAGCGGTAAAGCCTTCTTCTGCCTCAAAACCAACGGAGTACATGATGGTGTCGATAGCCGGTACCACAGGAGCCACCACGGTATAAATAGCGGTTGTGATATCGCTGGCACCCCAATCTTCTGCGAAGGCGTATGCCTTGACAACATATACACCAGGAACATTCAAGATGATGGGCTGTAGATAAACTGGAGAATACACATCCGGATCAGTACCATCAAGGGTATAGGCGATGCCAGCGCCCTGAACGTCATCAGACATTACTACTGTGATAACAGTGTCGATAGTGCCGCTGGCAGGTGTAATCACTGGGGCTGGCATTTGAGCGGTAGCCACCAGATTAATCTGTGCACTCAAAGTGCCACTGCTAACCGTCACCACACCGGAAGCCGGACCGTATCCCACGTATGTAATGGTGAATGAAGTATTACCCACATTGGCTGGGAATGAAGTCTCCGACAACAAGAAATCATTGTTGTTACAACTGATCGTGATAGGTTCTGTCAAGGAAGCGCTGTAAATACTTACGGTGCTTGTCAAGTGATCGGAACCGAAAGCAAGGTTTGTAGGATCAACCGTCAATGTAGGACCGCTAACGATGGTATAAGCGGCCTCGGCCATAGGGCTGTTTTCCCATGACACATTGTTCATGAATGCCTTGGCTTTGACTGTGCAGGAATAATACAAAGTGAACGGACCCTCATACAAGGTAGAGCTATCAGTCGGCTCATTTCCATAGATGGTATAACGAATCTGAGCACCTGGAGTGGCACAGGTCAAAGTAATCACCACACTGTCGGCGTAGGTACCAGATTCCGGACTAAATACCGGACTCTCGGCTACCGGAGCAGTTACGGTGAAAGTGACAGTTTGGCTGACCGCGGGAGTCAAGGCTGCCATCGTCATATCTACCAAAGAGGCTGTAACAGTATGAGTGCCTGCAGGAAGTGGTGAGAAGGTCTGTGCCAGGAATGCATTCAGCACCTGCTCACTCGGGATAAACATAGGATTGGTGGCTCCCAAAGTGGTCAACAGTTCACCTTCCAACTTCAACATACCGTCAGTACCCAAAGTAAAATTCTGAATGTCGAATGATACCTGCAAAGTATCGAATGTGGAGAACTGATTGCCGTTGAGGGTAACAGTCATAGAAGGCTGTGCCGGTTGAGGAGCGGCAGACAAGTCGAAATTACCACGAGGATACAGCTGAATTGTAGTGTTGTATTTTCCCACAAGACCAGTCACATTGGTTACTGTTCCTGCGGCCAAAGTAGTATCCAGAGGTATTGCGTTAAACTGCTTACGCAAAGTCATTTGACTCTCTCCTTGTGTAATGGTGGTATTAGCATTCCCTGAAAAGCCATCGGGGAAAGTAACGTTTTCAAGTGTAACCAACTGAGCGTCATAATTGTTGTAGTTGGCCAAAAGGTCTGCCATAGTCACCACAACAGGCTGTACTGAACCAGTATTCTGTGTTGATGCGGCGGTATTCAGCAAAGGAATCATTTCCACTTGCTGATTGTATTTGGTATAGGTTCCAAACACACCTCCCGAAATAACATCACCTTCATCATACTCACTGGTAATCACGGTATTGTCATAAATCAACAAACCTGCGGAAGCATCCTTCACATACATATATGCCCCACTACGGAACACAAAGGTCAAATCACTCATCACGTGATAAGGAGTGGCATTGGTTGTGGTGCTGGCAGCCTTGAAAGAGGCGATATCAGCGACTTCCGTTGGGAAGGTGTAAGTTGCCTGGTTTACAAAACTGGTATCAGTACCCAAGAAAGCTACAGCTTTGACAGTTGTGGTGGTAGAAATATTCAAAGGTGCGCTATACACTATACCGTTGGCAACAGGGTCACTATCGTCAATAGTGTAAAGAATCGTAGCATTTGCGGTGGCACAAGTAATGCTCACGGTTTGAGGAGTGTAACAATTACCTGCCGGCACTGAGAATTCGGGCATAGCCACAGCAGCGTCCGGTAACGTCTCGTAACGATAAATGGTAACAGGCTGTTGACCAGTACCATAGCATGAAAAGATTCCTAATGGACTAACGGTGGTTCCACTGCTGTTGAAACGCATAATCTTTCGTGCGGTTGCAGTCGTAACAGCTTCAATACTTTCTATAGCTCCGTCATCCGAATAGGAAATAAGCCAATTACCTCTGCCATCACTGTCAAGAGTAGGTTCTGTTTTCAAGTAATTGCTATTTCCTGTTCCTGCCGCATACAGATATCCATTCCCATTGGGATCAAAAAAAGCAATGGTTCCTAGTTCATTACCAGCCATAACAATTAAAATTTGCGCATCACCGATAGAAGTAACCATACCTCCATCTGCACTTTTCACCACTTCGACTGCGGCACGATTATTATTGAGTTGTGTACCCATCGCTTTGCTATCATTGGCAGCAGCAATGATAATGGTGTCACCTACCGACAAGTTGGAGTTGTAGGTTACTTGAACCCACCCCTTGTCTGCGAACACATTTCCGACGGTCAACAGCATGGCCAGCATGACCGCCATCATGATTTTAAGAACGTAGAATTTTTTCATAGTAGAAATTTTTAATGAATAATTATTTATTGTATTTTATTGATTTTCAATATGTTAAACCAAACAGCACAATTTCTTTCAAGTTTGCAAATGTACAAATAAATCCTTCAGCAAAGGGAATGTGAAAAGAAAAAGTTATGAATAGTTATGAACAGGCCACCAGGAACCAGGAATCAGGGGTCAGGAATCAGGAATCAGGGGTCAGGGGACAGGGGTCAGGAATTAATAATTAACAATTAATAATTAATAACTAATAGTTGATAGGTTTCAGGGGACAGAAATTCAAAATATATAACTTTCAACTTTCAGTTTTCAGTTTTCAATTTTCAGTTTACAGTTTTCAGTTTTCAGTTTTCAACTTTTATCATTGTCTAATTAGCACATTAAAAAAATTTGTATCTTTGCAGATTAAATTGAATAAATAAATAATATTATATGGCGAAGAAAATTAAGGTAAAAGCAGAAGTAAAAGAATTCGAAGGAAAAATTGAAGAACTTATCATTCAGGCACTTATAGAAAAGCAAGGTGTTGACATCGTCAGCATCGACCTCAAGAAAATCAATCACGTATTTTTTGACTATTTCATCATTTGTAGCGGAAACTCCAAACCGCATGTGGAGACTTTGTGCGATTTTGTGCAGGAAACCACCAAGCGATATGCCAATACGCTGCCAAAACACGTGGAAGGCACCACCAACGGCGAGTGGATCCTGTTGGACTATTTCAATGTGGTGGTCCACATCTTCCAACCCGAGGCCCGCGAGTTCTACAATCTGGAAAGTCTATACAACGACGCGGAAATCCTAAGAATTAATAACAATTAATAATTAATAGTTATGGTGGTTTACCATCATTCATCTCGATAGCAAATTTATTCATTATTCATTATCAACTATCAATTATTAATTATCTCAATGGCAACAAAAAAGACCACTCCAAAAAATAACGGCTCAGCATTCTTTGGTGGGCAGAATAATAGCGGCAACAAAAAGAAGCCAAGATTCTCGCTCGGATACATATACCTCATTGTGGCGGCTGCACTTATCGCCTACTGGGCTTTCAACGCCGGGATACCAGCCTCAAAAATAGACAACACCCAGTTCAACAAAATGGTGATAGCCAAAGATATTGAAAAGCTGGAATATGTCAAGAAATCCGACCTCGTCAACATTTACCTGAAGGAAGATGCCATCAAAGCCAAAAGCGAATATGAGCAATTCCGCAAACAGGAAAATCTCACAGGTCCACAATACTACATTGTAACAACTGATTACCAGGTATTTAACGAAAACCTGCGGGCCATCCAGGAAAAGGCTGTCAACAATGCCTTAGCAGCCGACAGCAGCTTGGTGCGCAGTGAAGTGGAGCAGGCATACGAGATTCCCACCACCGAGGACAACAGCCGCAGCTGGGGCTATGAGTTCCTGTTCTGGATGCTCCCGATGCTGCTCCTGCTGATGTTATTCATTTTCTCGATGCGCTCCATGCGTGGCGGAGGAGGAGCCGGTGGCATGGGCATCTTCAACATCGGCAAGTCCAGAGCCCAATTGTTCGACGAGACTTCCCAGCTGAACGTATCCTTCAAGGATGTGGCAGGCTTGGAAGGTGCCAAATACGAGATCGAAGAAATTGTTGACTTCCTGAAAAATCCGCAGAAATATACCGTTTTGGGAGGCAAGATTCCAAAGGGAGCCCTTCTGGTAGGCCCTCCAGGAACGGGTAAAACTTTGTTGGCCAAGGCTGTTGCCGGTGAGGCCAAGGTTCCCTTCTTCTCACTGTCAGGCTCCGATTTCGTGGAAATGTTTGTGGGCGTAGGCGCCTCACGTGTTCGCGACCTGTTCAAGACCGCCAAGGAGAAAGCACCCTGCATCATCTTCATCGATGAAATTGACGCCATTGGCCGTGCCCGTGGCAAAAACATCATGAGTGGTGCCAATGACGAACGCGAAAGCACGCTGAACCAGCTACTTACCGAGATGGATGGTTTCTCCAGCAACACCGGAGTCATCATCTTGGCCGCCACCAACCGTGCTTCACATAGAACTGCCGAACCTCAACGAGCGTAAAGGAATCTTCCAGGTGCATGTTCGCAAACTGAAACTCAACTCCGACGTTGATCTCGACTTCTTCGCCAAGCAGACGCCCGGATTCTCAGGTGCCGACATTGCCAACGTATGCAACGAGGCCGCTCTGATAGCTGCCCGTAACAGCAAGAAAAGCGTGGGCAAAGAAGAATTCCTCGCTGCCATCGACCGTATTGTCGGTGGCCTGGAAAAACGAGGCAGCATCATCTCTCCGCAAGAAAAGAAGGTTATCGCCAACCATGAAGCAGGTCATGCTACCGTCAGCTGGCTGCTCGAACACGCCTCTCCTCTGGTCAAGGTGACCATCGTGCCCCGCGGCAAGTCGCTCGGCGCCGCCTGGTACCTGCCCGAAGAACGCCAAATCACCACCTTCAGCCAGATGTTCGACAATATCAGCTATTACGACTCCACAGGCCAGTCCGACTATACCTTCACTAAACCATACAGCGAAAAGACCGCCCAGGAAATTGACGAGGAGGTACACAAACTCATTGAACGCTCGTACAACAAAGCCAAAGAAATCCTGCTGGAAAACAAAGAGAGACATGCCCAGCTGGCCCAGCTGCTGTTGGACCGGGAAGTGATTTTCGCGGAGGACCTGGAGAAAATCTTCGGCAAACGGCCTTTCGGACAACAAAACGACAGCATTGAAGCCTCTCAAGATAGCACTTCCAACGACAATAAGCAAGATGTAAACAGCCAAGTGAATAACAACGGAGAAAAAGCTGCCGGAAACGAGGAAAACTCCGCACAGCCTACCGTCTAAAACGCAAAAGCTATGGAGACATTAAGTACAGAGAGTAATCTCACCACCTCGAAAGAGGCTATCCGCAAGGATATCAGGCACGCCTTGTCCACCAAAGGCGTCAACCGCTACCCGAGTCTGGATTTGTCTGATGACTTCATCAAACCCAGCGAGGACCTCATTCGCGATTTCATCGTCAAATTCCGTGCATTGGGCGGCAAGTACGTGCCCTGCACCAAAGACCAGTTCGCCATCCGCTTGGTAAAGCTTCTGCAAGGGCAAAACTATCCTGTGCTGCTGAATACCAAGCCACAACTTTCGGGCCTCTTGCAAAACAACAATATCAACTACGTCAACGCCATTGATGTCAACACTCCGGCAGACGCCGCCATCGTGTATAGCGACGCGCTAGTCACCAGCACCTGCAGTTTCATCTTCTCTCCACACAACTCGCTCTACCCTTCCATCAAAGGCTTGGCTTCAGACATCATCATTATCGCCTTCGCCAAAGATATCGTACCAGATTTCAAGACCGCATTGGAAATACAACAAGAACGGAACGGTGGCAACCTTTACGATATGAACGAAATCATCAGCCCTACCCCACTCACCATCCGCGACAACCAGGAAATCCGCACCCCGCTAACGCCGAGGTACATTTTGATGCTCGTGATGTAAGCAGGGGACAGGTTACAGGGGTCAGGGGCCAGTGATTAGGGGTTAGAATTGATAATTGATAATTGATAATTGATAATTGATAATTAATAATTAATAATTAATAATTAACAGAAACTCCCCTCGAGCGAAGCGAGACTCCCCTTGAGCAAAGCGAAACTCCCCTTGAATGCATAGCATGAGACTCCCCTTTGGACGAAGTCCACTCCCCTCGAGCGAAGCGAGACTCCCCCTATTACAATTTGCTAATTAACTAATTTGCTAATTAACTAATTAAAACACCATGTCTTTCAACCCCCTCACTTCTCCGTGGCAGACACCATACCAGACCCCGCCTTTCGATGAGATCAAAAACGAGCATTATGAGCCAGCATTCCATCATGCGCTGGAAATTGCCCGCAAAGAGATCCAAGACATTGCCAACAACTCCGGCACACCGACTTTCGACAATACCCTGGCAGCCTTGGACCGCTCAGGAGAATTGTTGGACCGTATTTCCAATATCTTCTTCAACTTGTTGGTCTGCAACACCTCCAAGGAATTGCAGGATTTAGCACAAAAAATACAACCGGAACTCACAGCGTTCAGCAATGAAATCAGCTTAAACGAAAAGCTTTTCCAGCGGGTGAAACACGTTTATGAGCACCCGGAAAACCTCAACGAGGAGGAAAAGATGGTTACGGAAAAGAGTTATAGAAACTTTATCCGTCACGGCGCACAACTGGATGCCGTCCAAAAAGAAGAGTACAAAAAGCTGACCCTGCGTTTGTCACGACTCACCCTTCAGTTCAGCGACAATGTGTTAGCTTCCACCCATGCCTTTTCCAAGAACATCACCGACAAAAGTTCACTGTCGGGCATACCTCAAAATGACCTTGACATTGCTGCGGCCAAAGCCAAGGCCAAAGGTCAAGAGGGCTGGCTGTTCGACTTGACCATGCCCAGCTATCAGGCTATCATGAAATTCGCAGACAATCGTGAACTACGCAAAGAGTTCTTCCTGAAATACTCATCCAGAAGCTATAAGGATGCATACGACAACAGCGCTTTGGTCTATGAAATTGCCTCACTGCGCAAGCAAATTGCCAAACTATTGGGATTCAGCGATTATGCCTCCTACGTGCTGACCGAACGAATGGCCAAAGACAAAGCTCATGTATATCAGCTTTTGGAGACTTTGAAAAAGCCATCACGGAAAGCCGCGACAAAAGAAATGCAAGAAATGGTGGATTTCGCCCGCCAAAACGGATTCCAAGGGGATTTTGAGCGCTGGGATATGTCTTATTATGCTGAAAAACAACGAAATAGCATTTTCAACTTCAACGAGGAAGAACTGAAAGTATATTTTCCTTTGGACAAGGTGATCGGCGGTGTGTTCGGCTTAGCCCATCAGTTATACAATCTTGAATTTACAAAAACATCAGAAATACCTGTCTATCAAGAGGATGTAAAGACCTATTACGTCCATCGGGAAGATCAGATTATTGCTGTTTTATATTTGGACTTTTTCCCTCGGGAGAACAAGAAAGGCGGAGCCTGGATGACCTCTTTCCGTGACCAGCACAAAACAAAAGACGGCGAGAATGTCATTCCTTTCGTGTCACTGGTGATGAATTTCACCCCATCCACGGAAGACAAACCTTCGTTGCTAACTTTCAATGAGTTGACCACTTTCATGCACGAATTCGGCCATGCCCTGCACGGCATGTTGTCCGAGGTGACCTACAACAGCATTTCCGGCACCAGTGTACCCCGCGATTTTGTGGAACTGCCCTCCCAAATCAACGAGAACTGGGCTTCCGATATTCGCTTTTTACAATCATTTGCAAGGCATTATCAAAGTGGCGAGCTCATCCCGGGCAGTTTGGTACAGAAAGTCAAAGACATGGAGAACTTCCAAGCGGGTTATTTGTCATGCCGCCAGTTGGCCTTCGGCTTTTTAGACATGATGTGGCACGACGAAAAAGAAGTTAATCCCGATTTAGCGGCTCTGGAGCGCGAAGCCATGCAAGTAGCCGACTTCTTCCCCAGACCTGCAGGATGCTGCACCAGCACCGCTTTCACGCATATTTTCTCAGGGGGCTATGCGGCTGGATATTATGGTTACAAATGGGCAGAGGTATTGGATGCCGACGCTTTCTCTTTGTTTCAAGAGACAGGCATTTTCAATCATGAGACAGCACAAAAATTCCACGATTGTATCCTGTGCCGAGGTGGCAGTCGCGAGGCCATGCGGATGTTTGTGGATTTCCGCGGGCGCGAGCCCAAGGTGGAGGCGCTGTTGAAGCGGAGCGGGTTAATGTAGAATGCACAATTAACAATGCACAATTAACAATGCACAATTAACAATGCACAATGCACAATTAACAATGTAGAATGAACAATGAAGGATGCATAGGCTTGTATGGTAATTGTTATTCCCCGCAGGGGATTAATATCAATAAACGGTGAATGTCAGCAGCATCCAATAAATAAAGCAAAACGGCATCGCCAGGAAGAAGGAGTCGAAGCGGTCGAGCATACCGCCATGACCCGGCATGATGTTGCCGGAATCTTTCACTCCGTAAGAACGTTTGAACATCGATTCTATCAGGTCGCCGAAGGTACCCGCCACAATAACGATGAGGGCAAAGCCTATCCATACCAGCACATTACCCAAAGTGGAGGTAGGATTCACGAGACCTTTATTGAAATAGGGAGCGAAAGACAGTCCCACAGCCACACCACAGGTAAGTATAGCACTGATAACCGTACCTTCCCAGGTCTTTTTGGGCGATATTCTTTCAAACAGTTTGTGTTTGCCGAAAAGGGAACCCGCACAATAAGCGAAAGTATCAGATGCCCAAATCAACAAAAACAAGGCCAGAACAAGCTCTGGATGATCCAAGACAGAAAAAGTGACGCCCGCTAACGCGAAAGGTACCGCTATCCAAAATATCGGCAAGAAAGTATGGGCAATATTGGTAAATGGTAATACCGCATCCTTTTTGAACAGCTCGATCACCGGCACCACCATCATAAACAGTACCGCTATCAGCCAGCTGATTTCCAACGTATCTATCAAATAACCTCCCTCAATCACCAAAACCACAATCATGGCGCACATAATCTTCTGCACCTTTACCCCTGTACTTTCTGTGATTCTGACGTATTCCGACAAGGCAATGGCCGCAAACACCGTAAACAATAGAAATTGGCAATAGGAAGGCAGGAAAAACGAGCCTACCACCAAGGCCACAAATACTATACCGGAGATGGTACGGGTGAGGAGGGATTTGAATTGAGGGGACATAACAATTAACAATTAACAATTAACAATTAATAATGAATGATTGGGAATATGGGGTATTAGTAAATATATCGTGATAAAAATAAAATGAATCATTATTCATTGTTCATTATTAATTATTCATTATTCATTTTAGAGATTCACGGAATCAGTGGGTTCATCGAGGGTGCAGGTGACGAGGCAGACAACTCCTTCGCCGCTACCCACAAAGCCCATCTTTTCGTTGGTTTTTGCCTTGATGGTCAGTCGAGCCGGCTCGATTCCCATCACTTCCGCAAGGGTTTGCACCATCGCATCATGATAAGGTGACATTTTGGGCTGCTCTATCACGATAGTACAATCCACATTATTAATTTTCAGTCTTTTCTGAGACAACAACTCCACCACTTTGGCCAACAAAATCTTGCTGTCAATGTTTTTATACTGACTATCGGTATCTGGGAAATGACTGCCGATATCACTCAGGCCAGCGGCACCCAAAAGAGCGTCACAGATGGCATGAATCAAGGCGTCGCCATCGGAATGGGCCACACAACCCTTCTCGAAGGGAATCTCTACACCTCCCAAAACCAGCCGTCTTCCTTCGGCCAAGCGATGTGAATCATAACCTAAACCTACTCTCATGATTCAGATATAATCTTATAATCTATCCAAACGACCCTGGGGCTTATCCTGCTTCCGGATTTCATCCTTCTTGAACGACTTCAAGTCAAAGGACAAGGTAAAACGCAAGGTATGCTCCAATGGATGGTGCTGATCGCTGACAGAGAACAGATATGAAACATCTATCTGGAAGATATTGTAATGCAAACCGGCACCGAAGGTCAAATATTTACGGTTGCCCTTGTATTTGCTTTCAAAGAAACCACCGGTACGTACGAACAGCAGATTATTGTATGCGTATTCCAAACCGAAAGACCATGCCATTTCGTACAATTCCTCTCTGAATCCATTCGGGGCGTCATAAAATGACTGGAAAATACCCTGGGCGGAGGAAACTCTGTTGTTTTTGCCCGAGATGATATATCTTTCATTGGTCACAGAGTCACGGCCCCATCTTGGAGGAGTAGGAACCAACAGCTTATTCATCTCACCCATAATGGCAAGGCTGTTATATCCGTCGAAATCCATAGTATATGACAAGCCTATTTTCAGATTGGCAGGCAAGAAATCACGGGCTTCAGGAGATGCATTGGAAGAATAAGTCATCTTGTTTCCCATGTTGGAGATATTGACACCCAAACGTACCGTACTGTTTTCCAAACCTTTGGTTCTGAAATCCTGCTCATAACATAAGGACAGGTCGGCAGCACCTGCCAAACCCGGCTTGCCGCTGGCACTATACATATCATAGCTGGCCGTAATATTGGAATAGATGAAACGCGGTGTCAATGCCATGGAGAACACATCCGTAAGCTTGCGGGCGTAAGTGAAATCGATAGCAAACTCATTCGGTGTGGGGTTGGCATACACCTGACCATACTCATCGGTAAAATCAATGGTGCCCAAATGGAAATATCTCAAAGAGAATGCGATAGCATCCATATCCGTAATTTTCCAAAAGGCACTCAAATACGCCAAATTGATACCCAACGACTTGCTCAAACTAGTCAGCCATGGACTGTAGGAAAATGAGATGCCAAACTTGCTTTTGTTGAACACATACTTGGAAGGATTGTGATGCTGGGAATTGACATCGGCAGACGAGCAGCTGCCAACGTCGCCCATACCTGCGGAACGGGCATCCGGCGCAATCATCAGAAAAGGAACTGCAGTGGTGATGGGATTGAAGTACTTCTCCATCAACTGAGATTTGGAAGGTTTCACCTGTCGTCCACTGGGGTCATACGACTGAGCGCAACTTATTGATATCATTACAATTAAACCAACCAATGTCAATAAGATTTTTTTCATTTCTTCGATATGTTATTTAGTATTAAAGTTAGATAACGATGATGTTTCAATTTTATTTTACAAAAGTACAATTTTTTCTATTTTCTCCGCCGATTTACCATCCGAAGTACGAACTTTTAAACGGTAAAGATAAGTTCCTTTGCCGATCTTGTCCCCGAAATCATCCCTTCCATCCCAGTCAATAGCCTGACTGCGAGAACCTTCGGAAAACATGCTGGTGCTAATGGTCTTGATTAGTTTTCCGCTGATGGTAAAGATTTGTATCAGCACATCCAGATTTTCTCCGGGATGATTATGCTCAAAATAAAAAGACGTATGAGTGGTGAAGGGATTAGGATAATTCAACACATGCTCCAAAGTCAAAGAAGCGTCGTTGGCCACTTCGAACTCCAACTCTTTTTCCGATACATTATTTAATATATCCCATGCCCTGATTTTCAGTTTATGCGTGCCTGTTGACAAATCTCTCAACTGGTAACGTACCTGGCCCTGATTGGAACTGTCCTGTACCGCTTCATAATAATCGTTAAGGATAATCTGTCCCTCGTTATTGCCATCCACGATAGCCACCAGGTCATGCCCCACCCCATTGCCGGTGGTATTGATTCCCAGTTCATCTTTCAGCTTGACAATCAGCACCGGATCGGGGTTTGTCAAACCTTTGTTCACAAAATTCTCGTCATTCAGATACACATCAATTTGCGGTCCCTCCTTGTCACTATATGCGGCATTGCTGTTTCCTCCCACTATAAAATCGTCGAAGCTGCCCGCCGCATCCGCGTGCTCCCCTCTCGCATAGAAACTGAACTTGCCATTTCCGTATGTATAATTGATATCTTTCGGGATGGTGAATCTGATATCAAATTTACCATTTTTCACAGTATTATTGCCTTTGAAAAGGATGCTCTTCTGAACCTCAAATTCAGTCATTGGGCTCTCGTCAGGATCGTTGGAAAGCGTACTGACACTCACTTTTTTGTCGAAGAAAGAAGTAAAAAGATTACCATTGAAATCATTCAAAGCATTGCCTTGTGCATCGGTCACATGGCCTTTCACCATCACCTGGGACAAGGCTTTCAATGTATCTGTCAAAGCATTCGCTGGCATACCGTTCACAGAGTCTATAACCACCTTATATTTAGGCATTGCCAAGGGCATTGACGGGTCACCGATAAGCACAAACATGGAGATGGCATCGCTATTGCCACCATAGTCATTCTTGGCCAGCATATTCATTTCGCCCATAGTTCTAGGATTATTGCCCGCCGTGGTGAACAATCTTCCGAATAGCTTTCGGGCATACGTGGAATTTGATCCGCCGTAGGCCACACGGGAAGTGGTTATCAAAGCCATGGAACCTCCGTTGGTATTGAAGAAACAAGCCTCTGCAGGAGATACCATAGCCCGGTCGTACCATGCGAAATCGCACGACAAAGTCATTATAACCGGCTGGTTATAGGTGTTATGCCAATTATTGATATCCGAGAACTCCAGAATACGCTCGTGCGCCCATCCGTCTTTGCCGCTATGGCCCACATAGGTGAGGAAAAGAGAACCTCGATCCATTCTGTCATTGATAGCCGTGGTGACCGCCGGGTAACGTTGACCACCCGAATTGGATTTCTGGGGGAAAGCATCACAATATATTTTATCAAGGTTGATATTTTTATTGGCTTCCTGAACAATGGCAGCACAACGTTCCGCCGTATTCAGATGCTCGTTCTGATCGCCATCATCGGCCACAAAACAGATCACATTGCGCCAGTCGGCCCAGTTTGACACCTGAGTTGAGGAGGCAGGCACCAAATTCCGCGAGGCCGTATAATTGACACTTTTGCTCACCGCCAAATTGGCCTGTGCCGCTGTGGTAACGGGGAAACGCCCTACCGCCACATCCACAAAGCCATGAGAAGACTGCCCTTCGCCGTCATCCAGGATTCCAAAGAAGTCGTCGTTGGCACGGAACGAGCCCTCTACAATCACATTGCCCAAGGGCCTCTGATAATTGGGCACGTATAGCGAAGTACCTGACACACGACTCCGGTAATCGTACGAGGGACGACCAAACAAGAGCAGATATTTAGGATAAGCGCCAGCCGATTTCTCATAAATCATCTTCAAATAATCGCGGATGGCCACAGGATCCTGCGCACCCGATGAAAACTCATTATAAATCTGTGAGGGACTGACAATTCTAATGGTCAAGCCCTGTTCCTGACGGCGCACAGCGGCCAGCTGTTCCGCCTGACTCCAGAAATCCGGATGGGCAACAATAATCATATCCACTTGACTCTCCACACCATGCAAATTCTGGTTTGAAACCTGGCCAATACACTTCACCGACTTGTACGACAAACCATCGAAAGCAACATATTGGCGGAAAACGGAGTCCATGGTCACAAACTGATAAGTCGAGCCATTATAGCTTCCTGGCAACTGGAAAGCTTTCGACGGCTCAGTCACATCCCATACCCGCACTGAGGAATTGGCATTGGAAATCGTGTATCTGCTGACAGCATTATTGGATATGTATTTGCCATTGTTGAAATTCAGCTGGCCGCCAGAAAACGACAATTGGGAAGTCGCCTGTACCGCCAAATAGTCGAGATAACCTTTGGTCAAGGAAGACGAGCGGTTGAAATTCAAGCTGATAGACAAAGTGGACTGGGTAGGTGTAAAAGAAAAAGTTCCTTTCTCACGATAGGCGATAGCACCTGACATTGCCGATATTGGAAGAGCTCCTATGGAACTGCCATTAACCGTCACCGAAAAAATCGAACTGGAGGCCGCGCTGGATGCCGCGGCTATCGTAAACTTAGCGGTCTCTGCTTTCACACTGGGGATTTCAATACTATAGTCGCGTTGTGCCGTCACATCAAACAAATCGCCGAACCACTCCTGACCCGTCTCATCCAAATTGACAGCGTCAACCTCGTAATATTTATAATTCAAATAATCTGAAACAGTCTGATTTTCAGTCAATGCTGTCTCTGCTGCCATAGTCACACGTTTTCCTTCCCCGACACCACTCAGGTTCACAAAATAATAACTATTATCAGTATATATATTATAGTCATGGGAGAAAGTGCGGGTTGAAGGGTCAAAAGAAACGTTGTGAGGCGACTTGGCATAAAAGACCACATAATCGCCAGCTCCAAACACCCCGTCACCACCATCATGGACAAGGACAGGCAGCTCCAACAAGTCATCGGGACGATCGGTGCCACATGTCTCCGGCAGACGGCCTGTTCCATTGCCGAAGACTGAAATCAGCGACGAGCTCAGCTGTGAACCCGAAAAACCCATTTGCGTCAAATCCTCAAATGAGATTTTATGCAAGCCCGTTTCCGACACAGCAACTTTGTACCACAGACCTGTGGACAAGACCGAATTAGCCGCGTATGAATGAGCCTTGGCGGCCTTTCTGGTGACAAATTCAGGTTTAATGCTGATATCACAAGACAGCAACTTGCTGACATTTCCCGAAGGGTCGATGACAAAAGGCAACAAAGTGAGCAACGCGTATGGTTTTCCCCGCTCCGCATAGCAACGGACCTCTGGCACCAACTGTGATTTCAGCACCGCTGTAGGCACCAGTTTTTTATCATTTGCCGACAAAGGTTCAAAGCGGGCATTGGAGACTTGCACCTCACAAGCCGAAAAAAAGTTATCAACAGCTATTTTTTGAAAAAAAAGCGGCAAATCGCCGAATCGGAAATCCGAAATCGCATCCTCAAAATTCAGAAATTCCAGGCTCAAATCCTCGTCAATTTTGTACGTAAGATTTTCAGTCCACTGGATTGAAACTTTTTTTTGTATATTTTGTGCTTGAATATCAATAACTTGCAGAAAAACAAGCAAAAAAATCAGAACAAGCACCCAAGATTTTGATCTCATAAAACGTTATTAAAATACAAGTCGTGTTTCCACACATCAACGAACGTAAAAACAGCTTGCAAAATTGCAAAAAAAATAAATGCGGAAGAAAAATAAAAAACAAAATAATGGAGTTAAAGAAAAAATTTTGTAATTTTGCGGATTAAAAAATAAAACCATGCATAAGCGAATTCTGATAATAATCACCACCTGTCTGGTTCTTCTGGGACAGAGCATCAACGCGCAGGATGCACATTTTTCCCAATTCTATGCCAACCCGCTTTATCTGAATCCAGCCTTTGCCGGCACCAATATATGTCCCCGCATAGCATTGAACTTCCGCGACCAGTGGCCTTCTATGAAAGGAACCTTCATGTCCTTCTCAGCCTCTTACGACCAGCATTTCGACAAGATTGCCGGTGGTATTGGTGTGTTGGCTTTCGGCGACCGTTGCGGTCAAGACGCCACCATCCAGACTTACGAGGCCAGCTTCATGTATGCCTTCAAAGTCAAAGTCAGCAAGAAATTCAACATGCGTTTTGCCTTGCAATTCTCCTATCTGGCAAACATACTGGATGTTACCAAACTCACTTTCGGTGATATGATTGACCCGAAATACGGTTTTATCTACCAGACCAATGAGAACCTGGCAGCATGGAACAACACCACCGACCACAGTTTCGACTTGGCCGCCGGTTTCTTAGGTTATACCAATCTGCGCTTTTTCAACTTGTATTTCGGTTATGCTGCCCATCACCTCAACATGCCCTACATCAGCTTCATCCAGCAGGAAAGATACAGACTGCCCATGAAGCACACAGCCCATGTCGGCGCCAGCTTCGATGTGAAACGCAAAAGTAAAAAAGAACATAATTTCGGTGACATCTCACTGAGTCCCAATATCATCTTCCAATATCAGGGTGGCCTTATGTACATGAGCGAAGGCTTGTACCTCAACCTCTACCCTGTCACCTTGGGAGCGTGGCTGCGCCACAGTTTCAAGAATGTGGATGCTGTCATCTTCAGCGCTGGTATCGAATACCAGTTTATCCGTGTCGGTTACTCCTACGACCTTACCGTCAGCAAGCTGATCAACCTGACAGGCGGTGCCCATGAGGTGTCTTTGCAGTTCCTCCTGCCATGCCCCGAGAAACGCAAAGCCATCAAGGAACTTGAATGTCCTTCATTCTAATCTTTAGTATAATAAAAACCACATTTTCATCGTTAATAAACAAAATCAATATAAATCATGAGTAAGTTCACCAAAACATCAATGCTGTTCTTCCTTGCAAGTTTTGCCATGTTATTCTCATCTTGCAAAAAAGAGGCCTCTCCAACCACAGGCTGGAACTACAACGACCCTAAGAACGGCGGATTTGAAGTATATCCATTCACCGAACAGGAAACCGGCCCCGGCTTGGTATTCATCGAAGGTGGTTCCTTTGTCATGGGCCGCATGGAAGAAGATGTGATGCACGACGCCAACAACACCCCGCGCAGAGTGTCTGTCGCCTCTTTCTACATGGACGAGTGCGAGGTCAGCAATGTTGACTACCTCGAATACCTCAACTGGCTCGACAGGGTGTTTGTGACCAACGACATGGCTATCGTCTATACCAACGCCCTCCCCGATGAGAACGTATGGAGAGAACGCCTCGGCTACAACGAACCCGATGTGGAAAACTATTTCAGATACCCGGCATACAGAGAATATCCCGTGGTGGGTGTCAGCTGGCTGCAGGCTGTCAACTATGCCGCATGGCGTACCGACCGTGTGAACGAAAAAATATTGGTGGACCATGGTTTCATCGATTGGGTTCCCGAACCCAGCTTGGAAGGCTACTTCAGCACCGACGCTTACCTGACCTACGAATCTTACGAGGGCGAAAGCGACCATCGTCTGCAATACATCACTACCGGTGACTTCAGAAATGTGAAGATGGAAGACGGCATCCTGTTGCCGAAATACAGACTGCCCACCGAAGCCGAATGGGAATATGCGGCATACGCCAACATCGGGAATACGGTCAATGGCCGTATCCTGGAAAGAAAAGTTTATCCGTGGAACGGACATGCTATCCGTACAGAAGACAAGAAATATATGGGTGAATTCATCGACAACACCCGCCTTGGCCGTGGTGACCTGATGGGTGTGGCAAGCTCTTTGAACGACGCCGGCTTCAAGACCGTGAGAGTCAAATCCGGTTGGCCCAACGATTACGGCTTGTACCACATGGCCGGTAACGTGGCCGAATGGGTGATGGATGTTTACAGACAATCATCCCACGAGGACGTTTCTGAGTTCAACCCCTTCAGAGGTAACTATTTTGAGACCAAGAAACTGTTGGAAGACGGTACCGTTGCTGAACGTGACAGCGTGGGTAAAATTCCTATGGTTCCTGTTTCAGACTTCAAAAACGACAGAAGACGCAACTACCGTTCCGCTGATAACAAGAACTACCTCGACGGCGACTGGGCATCCTTGTACAACACCGACGAATGGAAATCCGGTGGCGTGGGCGACGAAAGCTCCACAGACCTGATGTACCCGAAGGAAACCGGCGACAACAACCCGATGTACTCCTTGGTCAGCGACCATGCCAGAGTATATAAAGGCGGTTCATGGAGAGACATTCCATACTGGTGCTCACCCGGTGCCAGAAGATACATGGACGAGGACGAATCCACCGACTATATCGGCTTCCGCTGCGCTATGGCACGTCTGGGTTCACAATATTTGGGAGGAAAATAAAATAGAAATTTCATAAAAAACAGAATCGGCTCTTGGAGCCGATTCTGTCGTATAAAGTAAAATCATAATTAAAACACAGAAAAATGAAAAAATTATTATTAGGCCTAGTAGTTATCGCCTTATGTGTAACTGTATCAACCAGCTGCACCAGAACCTGTACCTGTACAGCAACCACAACACAAAAAGTTCTTGATCCTGAATGGTTTGACTATGATCAAGAACAAATCGCTGCTATAGAAACTCCTACCGTCACTAATTTCTCTGGCCAGTATAAAGGCAAGTGTTCTAAGCAAAATCAAACCGCCACTCAATCCAATGGCATTATTAAACAAACCGTTGAGGTTGTTTGCAAATAAGTTCTGAGACTGATTAAAAAAAAGGCCCTCTGATGAGGGCCTTTTTTTGTTGATTTGTTGAACTGTTAATCACTCCCCTTGAGCACGAAGTGCAAAACTCCCCCTAATTATAATTGGCACATTAGCACATTGTTAATTAGCACATTAAATTCATTAACTAATTAACCAATTAACTAATGTGCTAATTTAATTAGCACATTAAAAAATTTTGTATTTTTGCAAGTTAAGAAAAAAATATGGGTATCATCGCCAGACAGAGTATCAAAGGGACCATCGCCACATATTTCGGGGTGGCCATCGGCTTTGTGACCACCTTCTTCATCCTCACGAAATATCTGACGCCTGAGGAGGTAGGTCTGACTCGTGTGCTGGTGGATGCCGCCACGCTGTTCAGTTCTCTTGCCTTAATGGGGACAGGCTCTTCCACCTTGCGTTTCTATCCGCATTTCAAAGACGAGAGCCAGAACCAGCAAGGGCTTTATTTCTGGACACTGATTATTCCATTCGTGGGATTTCTGATTTTTTTGATTTGTTTTTTCGCCTTCAAAGGATGGATAATCAGCACATTTGAGGACAAATCCCCTTTGTTCGTCAATTATGTCTATTTCACACTTCCGATGGCCTTTTCCATATTATATATGGCCGTTTTCGAAACCAATGCGACGATTTTGGAACGAGTAGCGGTGCCACGAATGATTCGGGAAGTGTTCATCCGTTTAGGCCTTTTAATCGGATACTTGCTATATGGCTTATGGCATGTGATTGACCTGGATGAATTGGTTGTTGTCATGTGTACCACATACGGACTTGGCGCATTACTGAATCTATGTTATCTCCTTTTCTCACAAAAAATCTCCTTTAAGCCTGATTTCAGTAAAATCACACCTGAGCTACGGCGGGATTT
>CACXXY010000046.1 GCA_902771655.1 uncultured Bacteroidota bacterium
AATTCCTCGGCCAAACGTTTCGCATTCATCTCATACTGAATAAGTTCTGTCACTACAGGCTTGTCCATAATGAGATTGACCAAGCTGATATAATTGATGCCTTTGATGAGGTGCTTGGCAATCACGTAAGAGACTGCGCTCCCACGGTAACAAACCACTTGCGGAGTACCCAAAAGCGCTGTTTCGAGGGTGGCTGTGCCTGAGGTAACAAGTGCCGATTTGGCATTCAAGAGCAACGAATAAGTCTGGTCAATGACGAGTGGAATAGTAGTGCTTTTCAAATATTTGTCATACAATGATTGATCTTGCCATTTTACCCCGGATACGACAAATTGGAACTGGGGGTATTGTTTAGCTACTTCTATCATCACCGGCAGCATTTTGACAATTTCTTGTTTGCGACTGCCGGGTAAGATAGCCACTATTTCTCTGTCATCCAATTGGTTGAACGAACGGAACTGCCGTACTTCCTCGCTGTCACGGATGTCGCTGTCGATGGCATCCAGCAGCGGATGTCCCACAAAATGAACGGGAACATTGTGTTTTTCGTAAAAATCTTTCTCAAAAGGAAGAATCACAATCATTTCATCCACAAACTGTTGGATTTTCTTGATACGGTTTTTCTTCCATGCCCACACTTGCGGTGAGATATAATATACCACTTTTATGCCGTAGTCATGGGCAAATTCAGCCACCCGCAGGTTGAAGCCCGGATAGTCGATGAGGATGAGCACATCAGGTTCGTACATCAGGAGGTCAATTTCACAAATTTTAATATTGTTGAGAATTTGACGTAGATGCAATGCTACCTCTAAAAAACCCATAAAAGCCAAGTCACGGTAGTGTTTTACCAGCTCTCCTCCTGCCGCTTCCATCAAGTCACCGCCCCAGCAGCGGAAATTGGCTTCCGGGTCGCGTTGCTTGATGGCTTTCATCAGATTGGAACCATGAAGATCACCCGATGCCTCACCGGCAATGATATAATATTTCATCTGTTTGTATTAGGTGAAAATTATGAAAGCAGTGATTTTACAATCTCTGAGATGGTTTTGTTATCGGCTTTGCCTGCCAGTTGTTTAGAGGCCATACCCATAGCTTTACCCATTTCTTTGATGCTTGAAATATTGTTGTCGGCAATGATTTTCTGCACAACCTCTTTGATTTCATCGGCAGAGAGCTGTTTGGGCAGATATTGTGCAATTACCTCATACTGGGCCATCTCTTCTTCATAGAGATCTTGACGGTTTTGGGCCTTATAAAGTTCTGCGGATTCCTTGCGCTGTTTCACTAATTTCTGCAACAGGGCGAGTTCCGCTTCGGGGGCAATCTCATCGCTGCCACCTTTTTCTGTTTTCAACAGCAGAATAGCGGATTTGATGGCGCGCAGGGCGTTCAGTTTTTCTTTTTCTTTAGCCAGCATTGCGGCTTTGATGTCGTCGTTGATTTTCTGTTCTAAGCTCATGATATTATAGTTTTAATTTTTCCCGCTGCAAAGGTAATCAAAAAAATAAAATTTCCTCAAAGTGATTACGGATATTTTTGGAAAAAACGCATTGGCGGTGCGAAAATAATAAGTAATCCGAATGATACCTACAATGATGTGTTCTAATTGGGGTGTAAAAATCTTTTTAGTCAAGGAAGAATTCTTATTCTTTCCCGAAACTCTTCACATTATACTTCATCTGAACTTTTGCGGGTGCTGCCGGGGTAAAAATCACTTGCTTCTCCTCACCTGGTAAAAGCGTGAAATAATTGTCGGAAAAGCGACCATTGAGGTTGGTGGTGATGGCCACACCATACTTGATTTGCTCTGCGGAAAGCGTGAAAATATATTGTTCCTCTTTAGTGCCGGCATTCAGTCGTTGCACTTGGGTGCTGATGCCCTTAGGTTGAAATTCCATCTGCTTGGGATAGAGATAAAAATGAACTTTTTGAGCCAATAACCGACCTTTGGCATCGAAGAGTTTCAAATGCAAATATTGTTTTGTTAACTTATTGATTTTGATATTTTTAGCTGCTGTATAACGACTGATTTCAACCGCACTGCGACCAGGCAGACTGATGCTGTCAATATACACACTGTCGGTGATACTGCCATCAAAATTGCATAGGCAGATTTGTAATGAAGCCTGAATGGTCTTTGCAGAATCATTGATGGCATAAATGGGCAATTCATTGCCTTGTAGGGGTGCGGTAGTGAGGATAATGGGCTCAAATTGACGTTTAGCCTCATATTGCAAGGCTTTCCAACGTCCATAATAGTCGATGCTACTCCAGGAGGCCACTGGCCAGCAGTCATTTAGCTGCCAGTATAGCGTGCCCATACAATGGGGTTGCTTCCGACGGTGTACTTCTATGGCCTGTCCGATTCCATACGCTTGTACTAATTGGCTAAGATACACATAGTCAGTAAATTTCTCGGGGATATAAAAATATTGGTCAAGGGCTTTGTTGATGATTTGCACTCCACGAGCGTGTTTTTGGTGGTTTTTCATGGCAGCACTATTCAAATTCCGTTCTTTATCATTGGTAAAGCTGACAATGGTGGCCATGGATGGGTAGCTTTGGAAGCCATATTCCGACATAAAGCGGCCTGTTTTTTCCTCCCACATCTCAAAAGGCAACTCGCCCCACCAAACGCCCCAATAGTGCGAATCGCCTTGTGTGCAACATTCCGGATGTCCCCAGCCCCAGAGTGGCGAACTGGTAACGTAAGGCCGGTAGGGGTCGTTTTCTGTCACGATTTCCGCCAAAAGAGTGTCGAATAGGGTATGCATGTCACTTTCTATTTCTGTGCGGTGTTTGGGCTTGTAATTGGCTTGCCAACCCCAGTCTTCCCAGCCGTTTTTTACTTCGTTGTTGCCACACCAAATTGCTAAACATGGATGGTTGCGCAAACGGCTTACTTGCTCCCGGGCTTCTACCTCGGCATTATGCATAAAAATACTGTCGCCAGGATAGAGGGCACAAGAATACATGAAGTCTTGCCATACCAAAATTCCTAATTCGTCACATATATCATAGAAAATATCGGGTTCGTAAATGCCTCCGCCCCAGACTCTTATCATGTTCATGTTGGCATCTTTACATGATTGCAGCAGCCAACGGTATTGTTCTTCTTTGATACGGGTTGGAAAGAAATCCGCAGGAATCCAATTCACGCCTTTCATGAATACGGGTTGGTCGTTGACCAGAAATTCAAAGGCTCTGCCTATGGAGTCTGCGGCAATGTTCAATTCGATATTCCTTAAACCTATATTGGCTTCCAATCGTTTGGATTGACTGCCTTTTTCCACTACAACAGCTATTTTGTACAAGTTTTGTTCTCCCATGCCGTTGGGATACCACAATTGGGGGTGTTTAATGGTCAATTCGGTGGAAAAATTGTCGGTGTTCGGATTGATTTCAGCACCACGTACAGTTTTGAAAATCTTATCGTTGACCATATACTTGATGGTGGCTTTATCATCAATATCGCAAAGTATGTCGAAAGACACTAGCAAATGGGCTTCTTCCTCGCACAAATGGTTCTGCCGAATATGTAAATTGCTGATAGTAAAATCTTTCCATTGATTTAAGTAGATGATTTTGGAAAAACCGCAAGTCACCATTTTCGGCCCCCAATCCCAGCCTGCTTGATAGGGTGGATTACGTAGAAAAACTCTTTCGTCGGGCAGGATATATGGCAGTTGCCTGCTTCTTTCTTTGATAATTTTTGAGGATGGTAAAAATTTGACTATCAGTTCATTATCTTTGTCTTTTACATTGGCAGGCAAGAGAAAACGCCAGGTTCTATAGCTGTTGTCTGTATAGTTTTGTCCTTCCTGATTCAGCAAGGGCTCGCCATTCAAGTAAAACTCAGCATAACCGGTAACTCCCTCGAAAACAAGTTCAGGATGTTGATTCGGGTCGATATTTGTACCATCAAACAACAGACGATATACCCAACAACTATCGCTGACCCATTGTACACTATCCTCATTGCGTCCATAAAAAGGGTTGGGTATCAATTTGTTATCTATCAAGTCTGTGTGGATATACCCGGGAACAAAGGCCGGATACCATTGTCCTTGGTATTGGAATTCCCAGTCAGTGATGAAAAGAGCTTTCCCTTCCACATCCCGGTCATGATTTTTGCAAGAAATCAATAGGCAAGTGCAAAGAATGAAACAAAACAGGGTGTGATAAAGACGAAATAAAATCTTCATAATGTTTATAATTGATTAAGTACAAAGAACATATAAATCATCCCTCTCGTTGATACACAATACGGGAAGGCCTTCCTCATTGGCAATAATGGCATTTTCCTTGGGACCGAAAATGTAGTCGATGAAAGTGTAAAAGGAAGTCATCATGATGACGGTAAGCGATGCTTTGATTTCGGGTGCATAGAAAATGGAGAAGCGGTCAATATCGTCAATATTGTGGTCAAAATCATGCAATTCATAGTCAATTTCCAAATTCTGGTACAGTTTTTTGGTGAAATCGATATTGTCCTTGACTTTTTGTTTCAGCAGCTGGTCTTTGTAGCTACCGCACAGAATATGAACTTTTGCATGATAGAAGCGACTGAAATAACCAGCCCAAAGTGCTTTTTCCTTGTGCTGCCGGTCAATGTCCAAAGGCAGCATTACTTGACGGAAAATGTTGTTGTCAGGCAGTTTCAGTCCCACCGTCATGACTGGCAACCTCGAAGGTTTAATGAAACGGCGGGCTTTCCGAAGGTTGAAAAGGCTGTCTTTTCCTTTTCGTTGAACCCCGATGACAAACATGATGGTGTTGGTCTCATCAGCGTAAGAATAGATGTTGTCTGTAGAAAAAGGATTGGATAGTAAAAAGACTTCTATATCATTTTGAATCAGTTGATTAGTTAGTTCTAACTGCTCTTTAGGGGTGTTTTCACTTTGATTTTTATTCTTCGAGAAAGAAAAGTTGGTGATAATGGTTAAAGTGGATTTGAAGATAGCTGCCAGAATACCCCCATGCCGAATGGCTGAGGTGCCATATTCGCTGTTGTCGGCAATGGCTATAATATTCAGTTTTTTCTTTTCTTCTTGTTCCATTATATATTTCCTCAAAAAATTATTTATTCATGCAGCAAAAATCCAAAGGATATCACATTTTTCTCTATTTTTGTCTTGATAATATTGATTACCAATTAGATAAGACCTTTAACCTTGGGTTTGGCAGCCACATAGTCTTTCAGATAGAAAGGTTCGAAGTAAGCGACATTCTCAAATTGTTCCGCTTGGAATTTGCGGAAAGCAATGGATGCCATGTTTTGGGCGGAAAGGGGTTCTTTTTTGAAAATCGCATTAGGGAATTTGCTCAGCAGTTCTTCGCATTTGGCTGCGCCGTTACCGCAAAATAAGGTCTTAAAATTCGTTAATTCCTCTGCAAAGCAATTCTCATCCACAATTTTGGCATTGGGTTCTTCCAGCTGTTCTCCGTCATGGTTGTACAGGGCGGTGAAAACCTCCATGCGACGGGCGTCAATCATGGGACGGCAATGGTCGGCCATGTTCAGATAGGGCTCAGCGATAGTTTCAAGTGTAGATATTGCAATGACTGGAATTCCCAAGGTATAGGCCAAACCTTTGGCGGTGGACACACCAATTCGTAGTCCAGTATAAGAACCAGGGCCGACACCCACGGCGACAGCGTTGAGTTGTTTTTTATCAATGCTTGCCTGTTGGAGCACTTCTTCCACAAAAGGAATCATGTTTTTAGCATGGGAATTGTTGGTGTTGCATTCTTTCACGGCGACACAATTGCCACCATGCGCTAATGCTACCGAACAAATTTCCGTACTCGTCTCGATGCACAAAATATAGGGTTTTTCCATTTTTGCCTGCGTTATTCAGTATAATCTGCAAAAATACGAAAAATGTTCTAAAAAGAATTCAAAATTCAAAATTCAGAATTCAAAGATAAGTTGTTTTATTTTATATTTCAAACAATTAAACTACATAATAAAAATTAAAAAATTCGTTTAAATTTATAATTTATATAATTATGACAATAAATGATCGTTTGTTGAATTTTGCAGTGAGGGTTATACACTTATCTCAATATCTTCGAAGTAAGTATAAGGAGTATAGTTTGGCAAATCAAGTTCTTAGAAGTGGAACTTCTATCGGAGCTAATTTTGAAGAAGCTTGTGGAAGTATAACAAAAGCTGATTATATTGCTAAAATGAGTATATCATTAAAAGAAGCTCGTGAAACTCTTTATTGGATAAGACTTTTTCGTAAAGTAGATTTGTTAGACGAAAAATTATATCAAAGTCTTTACAATGACTGTAATATTATAATTCACATATTAGGGAAAACAATCCGAACAACACAAAGAAATAACGAAAAAAATGAAAAACAAAAACAAAATGAATTTTGAATTCTGAATTTTGAATTTAAAAAGCTCTTTACTCCGAATATTCTTTCTTCTGCCGGAACACCGGATGGTAATCGCTGCGGAAAACCTTGCGTTGGGAATAAAGCAGGCAGGCTGCCAAAACAGCACCGATGACATCGGAAATGGTACAGGCGGTCCATACGCCCGTCAAACCGTTAAAGCCCAATCGCTCAAAAACCAAGGGCACCAAATAACATAGGGGCACCAAAAAGAGGACTTGACGGGAGAGGCTGGTGACAATGGCTATCCATGGCTTGTCGATGGACTGGAAAAAGTTGGAGTTTACAATGGTGAAACCAATCAGCGGGAACATCACCATCAAAAGTCGGGTGGCAGGTACGCAAATCCGGATTAAATCTGCATCTGTGGTGAAAATCCGGGCCAAATACTGTGGAATGGAACAGGCTATCAGAGCTCCGGCAAATCCTGTCCAAACGCAAATTTTCATGGTAAGTATGTAAACATCTTTCAGTCGCCCGAATTGGCAAGCTCCGTAGTTATAGCCCGCAATGGGCTGCATACCCTGACAGATGCCGAGAAAAAGCATTACCAACAGGCTGGCGTAAGTGTTGACAATGCCGTAGGCACCCACGGCCAAGTCGCTGCCGTAACGAATCAATTGGTTGTTGAGAATGGCAACCACTGCTGAGGCGGCCACATTCATCAAGAAGGGACTCATTCCTATCAGTGTTATGTTCTTGAAAATGTATGACTTAGGTGCCCATGCATGGCGGCGGAAGCGGATGAAAGATTTGGGCGAAATGAAATGCAGGATGGAGGCAATGGCCATGATAGCCATGGAAATGGTGGTGGCCCAAGCGGCACCGGCAATACCCAAGTTCATGGCAAAAATGAAAATGGGATCCAATATCATGTTCAAGATGGCGCCACCTACTAATATCAGCATCGATTTGGTGGGATAACCCGAGGCACGAATCAGTCCAGTAAGGTTAAAAGTGACTGTGGTCAAAAACATGCCTGGTAATACAATAAGCAAGTATTCTTTAGCGTATGCGATGGTATCGGCGGTAGCTCCGAAACGGGCTAAAATATTGTCCATGAACAGATATCCGGAAATCATCACCAAGCCGCTGAGGATAATGGTGAACACCATGCTGTTGCCCAAAATCTTCTCTGCCCAGTTCACGTCTTTCCTCCCCAACACTATGGACATGCGTGCGGAGGAACCTACTCCAATCAGCGCGCCAAAGGCGTGGACAATGTTCATGATGGGCATGGTGATGGCTAAACCGGCAATAGCCAAAGCTCCCACTCCCTGACCAATGAAAATCCGGTCCACAATGTTGTAAACCGAGGCGATAATCTGACTGATGACCGCAGGCCAGGCGTATAACCAAAGTAACTTCCCGATTTTCTCGGTGGCGAGGATTTGGGTTTTGTCAGTAGCTTGGGTTTGCATTTTCAGGTTTCAGGTGACAGTGGTTAGTGGTCAGTGGTCAGTGGTTAGTGGTTAGTGAGTTAGAAATTAAATCTTAGTGTTTTTTAGTTGACAGTTGATTTTTTGATTATGGAATTCTCAAAAGATATCCATTATTCCATTAATAACTATTAATTATTAACTGTTAACTGTTAACTGTCAAGCATTTAGCGACACTCTCGGATCCAACCACCCATAGATAATGTCGCATATAACATTAATAATCACCAAAATAACGGCAACATACAGCAATGAACCCATGACTACCGGGAAGTCGTATTTGTCCAAGGCATCCACAATGACTACACCCATACCTTTCCAGTCGAAGATGTATTCCACAAACACGGCACCGGCCAGCAGACCTGCCAGCCAGCCAGAAATGGCGGTTACCACAGGATTCAGGGCGTTCTTCAGTGAATGATGAATCAGTATTCGTCTATAAGACAATCCTTTGGCCTTGGCTGTTCGAATATAGTCCTGTGAAAGCACGTCCAGAACAGAATTCTTGGTAAGCTCCACCACTACCGCCAATGGTCTGATACCCAATGTTATAGCTGGCAAAATCAGATTTTTCCAATCTATATAGAGTCCTGCTCCATAGTTATCTACGGTGTATAAGCTGCCGAACATGCTGAGACCTGTAAAGTCTGATAACAGAAAAGCGAATACCCAGGCAAAGAGGATAGCGGCAAAGAAGGAGGGCAGAGACATGCCCAAAACAGAGAAGAAAAAGCTAATCTTGTCGAACCAGGTGCCATTGAAGACCGCACAAAGGATGCCAATGAGAATACCAATAACCATGGCGAAAAAGATGGATACCACAGCCAACAGTGCGGTTTTCGGGAAAGCCTCTGTCAGAATTTCGGAGACTTGCCGTTTGCTTTGGTAGGAGCGGCGTAAGAAGGGTTTTTTCAGCACGACGCTCGACTTGCTGAGCGGTATTAAGGTGACATAGCTGTAATCATTGTCGTCCAAATACCAAAAAGAGTCTTCATCGTCGGTACGGTGCCACGAGATGGGGGAAAGGTCGTTGAGATAGGCCAGATACTGCAAGCCCACAGGCAGGTCGAGCCCCATTTCCTTTCGGATGGCTTCTTCCGTGTCAATGTCGCTACGTTGCCCCATCATCATGCGGGCAGGGTCGGAAGGCAATACTGTGAACAGGAAGAACACGAGGGTGATAACCCCCAATAGCAACAGCAGTCCGTAAAGTATTTTCTTGAGTATGTACCGCGCCATGCCTTGTCAGAACTAATCGTTAAGTATATCACTGTAATTCAAGAAAGTAACTTTTCCGAACTTTGACAGTTGTTTTTTCTTGATACGGTTCATGTTACCGGCAATTGTAATTACCATCGGTCTGTTGCCAATGTATGTGTTGAAGAAGTCTTCGATATTGTTGGCTTTGAAACGGACTGTCATTGTGGTGATGGTGGCTCTGGGGTCTTCCTCATAGCCTTCAAGATTCCAAAGATAGACTTGCTCCGGAATATTTCTGAAACTGATATGTTCGGCTTCATATTGTTTGACTAAGGAAATTTTGGAAGTTTCGAACTTTTCCTGATTCAAATGGAAACTTTTCAGCAGCTCGGACATGGCCGTGATGCCATCGATGGTTTTGTCGGACTGGGTTCCTAAAAAGCCCATAGTATAGGAATTCCGGCGGTTAAGCTTGTCGTAGGAAAAGTAGCCGTAAGCGGAATATCCTAAAGAACGTAATTCTCTAATGTTCTGAAAGATAACGCCATTCATGCCGCCATTGTAATATTCATTGAACATGGCTGCCCGAACTTTGCTTTCGGCATCAATTGTTTTACTGGGAATGTAAAAATAAATATTACTTTGGATGAATTTGGGATTGTGCAGCACGAAAATTTCGGGTTCCTCGTAATTCTTGACAGGTCTCACCTTGTCTTTAGCTTCACGTTTAGCTTCTCCCTTACTGATACCCACGTTTTTTGAATTGCTTGCGGTATTTAATTTAGAGCTCTTGTTTTCAGTATTATAGAGTTTGAAATGCTGTTGTATGTTTCTTATGACAGCAAGGGGCTCTTGGTTGCCCACGTAAGTAACAACACCTTCACTTTGAATGGCTTTTTCAATCATCTCCAACAAATTTTTTCCGTCAAATTTTTTGATTTGTTCGGTGGAAGGAGATTGCAGGTAGGGCGAGTATTTTCCATAGAGGGCATAGTTGTATAGTACACGTCCCATAGCGGAACAATCTTCCTTGATTACCTGCATGTTGTTCACATGATCTTCCAGCAAAATGCTGAGTTTGCTTTGGTCATTGCCTGGATTGTACAACTTTTCAGCGCACAGGGTCAGAATTTTATCGAAATCCTTGTCGAAACCTTCAATGCTCACCGTCAGGTAATTATCTGAGGAGTATAAATTCATGTCAGCGCCCATGGCTTGTAACTCAAGACTGAACTCCTCAAATTTTTTCTTCATGGTGCCTTGCAGGTTAAAGTATGAAACAGCCTCTTCCAATGCGGGATTCATGAAATTGCCGTGTTTGAACATCAAGTTGAGGGTGAATATGTCATTGCATGGATTTTTGGAGGCATACAAATCAAAAACGTTGTTGATAGGTATGATGGTGACATCTTTTTTGAAACTGATTTTTTGAATTTTGGATGGTTCAGAATCATATTTTTCCAGACTCTTCGCAAAATCAGAATGTTTGTCCGCATTCAGAGATGTGATAGGTTTCCAACTTGGTTTTTCGATGGTGTTGGTTTTCTTGCTGCCGATGTTGGAACGGTATATCAAAATATTATCATTGAGATACTTTTGGGCCGTTTTGACCAATTCATCTTTAGTTAATTTTGTTATTCTCTGAAGATCTCTCTCATAATCCTCCATGGTTTTGTTTTCCATATCCAAGGAGAGAACAGTATAGAATTTTGAGGAGATGCTTTCCAGTGCGCTTTGCTGTTCTTTCAGCTGGTTCATCTTGATAGCCTCGAAAAGTTGTTCGCTAAAGTCGCCATGTTTTAATTTGTCAATCCCCTCCATGATAAGTTTTTCCGCTTCCTCATGGCTTTGTCCATCCATTTTCGGACAATAGTTGATCATAAACACCCCGGCATCTGACATGCTGTAATTATATGCTGAGAAAGAATACAATTTGTTGTCGTTGGTAAGTTTGTCGCAAATTCCGGTGGAGAAACTATTGCTGAGGAGGTCGGCGCAGAGATCTAAAATTTGTGCGTCAACGTTATTGTCAGCCACAGTTTGGAAACAGAGGGTTCCGATTTTAATGGGTGTTTGTGCGGTCGTGATAACCTGTTTTCCTTTCAGTTCGGGCACTGGAATATTCGAAAAAGATTTTTTCCCGGGTTTTCCGTCTTGTTTTTTATAGGCAGACAAAGCTTCCACTTCAGTTTTGCTTTTTGCTTCAAAGCGGGCATCGACGCTTTTTGGAGCTCTTTTAACATCATCCCTAGAAGAAGGTGCTTCGGTAGAGTATTTTTGCATGGCTTTTTTACCCCAGGTGTTGTTCAGAATTTTCAGGGCTTTTTCGGTCTGAAAATCACCTACTAAAATCAAAGTCATATTGCGGGGCACATAGTATGTCTTGAAGAAGGAATACATCTTCGACATGCTTGGATTCTTGATGTGTTCGGGATAGCCGATGATGGGAATTCCGTATGGATGTCCTTTGAACACGGTGGCCATCACATCCTCCTGATATACGGAAAAGGGGTCGTCGGAATACATATTGTATTCCTCATAAACGGCTTCCAGCTCTGATTGGAATAGACGGAAAACTGGATTTCTGAAGCGCTCGGCGTAAATGATCGACCATTTTTCCAGCTCGCCAGAGGGGAAAATGTTATGATAAACCGTGAAATCGTTGTTGGTGAAGGCATTTACATTGGTGCTGCCAATCTGGCCGAGAATGGCGTCCACCTCATTGGGAATGGCATATTGAGCTGCTTCGGCACTCAGCTTGTTAAGTTCCTTCAGGATTTTCTTCTTTTCTTTTTCGTTGTTGCTTTCAGATAATTGATCGTATAAAGTCGCAATCTCACCAATCAATGGTTGTTCCGCTTTCCAGTCGAGTGTGCCGATTTTATCCGTTCCCTTGAACATCATGTGCTCCAGGTAGTGGGCCATGCCTGTGGCCTCCGAAGGGTCGTTTTTGCTGCCGGCATGTACACAAACACCTCCGTATATCTCTGATTTTGAGTGATCTTCGCAAAGCATGACCTTCATGCCGTTATCTAAACGGGTGATTTTAACCTCTAATTTCTTTTGGGCAAAAGAAAATAAAACACTGAAAATCAAAAAAATAATGATACCAAATCGTTTCATCTTAGTTCTATCTGATAACTATTAATTATTAATTGTAAATTATTAATTGTCAATATCTTTCATCGTCCATAATGTAATCATCGTCGTCGTAATAATACTCATCGTACATATCATACGAATCCTCACCATCTCCGACATAACGACTCAGGGAACATGACACAAGCACGATGTTACAAACTAACAGGATAATGCCTGTGGCGATTAATATTTTATTGGTGAATTTTTTCATTTCAATGATAATTTAAATTGCAAAAATACTATTTTTTGTTGAATTGTTGATGTGTTTGATTGTTTATTTGTCAGACGTTAAGACATGCACTGCGTGCATTCATTTAGAATGAATCCGTCTCTACGCCTCCACGCATTCACGAACGAGCAAAGCGAGTGTCTCCCTGTCTTTACGATTCTTCGTATAGCATTTCCAGTTCTCTCCAACTCATCCTCACCAACTTCATGGTTTTGAAAAACTGTGGAACTTCCTCTTCTATGAATTGTTTGCGGCGTTGACTGATGATCTTTTCAGTGGCTTCCGGGGCGACAAAATAGCCGACACCTCTGCGGTTGACGATGACCTCCATGTTTTGAAGGTAGTCGTATGAGCGTAGCACGGTGTTTGGATTGACTTCCAGTGAGGTTCCTAACTCGCGCACCGACAGGATGCGGTCACCTTCTTTCCACTTGCCGTTGAGAATTTGCTCAAAAACCCATTCGGCAATCTGTATATAAATGGCTTTGTTGTCTATGAATTTCATCTTATGCCTCCGTTTCTCTTAAGCGTAACCAGGTCATGAAATTGAAGAATAAAAATACTAAAATGCTCACAGCATATTCCAGCAAATCGAAGTTGTCCTTCTCTAATGAGTTTTGAACACGGTGAAAACTACCACTGGTGAAGGATTGCATGTAAAAACCGAGGATAGTGGTATCTAAAATGACAAAGAATATGGCAATGACAAGAAGACTTAACAGGGTTTTGCTAACAGCGTGGGTTTTAAAGTAGATGGATCCAAACATGAAAATTGATTCCAAAATGAGAAGGAAACATAAATCATTCCAATCAAAGGGAAAGTACAATTGAAGTTCATAGCTTGATACAATAATTTTTCGGACGAGTTCGCTGAGGATTCCTCCCAAAAACAGTGCGGTGATAAGCAGAATATTGTAATACAGGTAAACCAAACAGGCGTTGACCAATGTTTTCTCAGCAGAGGAGGCGGGTATGGTCAAATAATGAATAGCTCTGTTGGCGGGTTGGAAGATGCCAAAAACACGTCCGGCAAAAACGATGGACATAATGTAAAGGATGAGCCACATAAGGCTATCGCTTACTCTTCCCATGGGTTGAAAGACGCCAACAAAAGCAATAATCAACAACACGGAAACGAAGGTGGTAATGTCTTTGCGACCACTTTCTATGAAATATCTTTTAATCAGATTGATAATATTTTGTGTATTCATCGGATTTATTTTTGAGCGTTAAACAATTCGTTGATACGGTTTTTATTCATCATGACAGCGTTGAACAAAAGTTCAATGTCAAGATTGGTTTCGATGTGATGGATGTTTTCGGTCACCACAATGTCCCCGCGAATGTTGTCCTCACGATACAAAATAGGTTCATCCGTTCCGTTTTCATCCAAGATTTTGAAACACAGTTTGTCGGTTATTTCTTCGGCCATGGCGTTCAGCAGAATATGGCCATTGTCGAGGATAACCACCGCGTCGATGAGACTGTGCAGGTCGCGTACCTGATGGGTGGAGATGAGTATCAGTCGCTCGTCGTTGGCAGCCATAGACATGATTTTGCGGAAAGCGGCTTTGGAGGGAATATCCAAGCCGTTGGTGGGCTCGTCCATCAGTAAGATTTTGGTGTTGGTAGCCAAAGCAAAACTGATGATGACTTTCTTGCGCTGACCGTGTGACAGTGCCGTGAGCTTGTCCTCCTGCGATTCGATTTCGAAAAGATGCAGATACTCTTCGAGTTGCTCTTTATCGAAGTTTTCATAGAAGGGTGCATAGCATTTCACGAAATTACGTATGCTGAGTGCCGGCACGAAAACTTCTTCCTGTAGGAAATAAATGTCTTTCATCATTTCCGCTTTGCGTAGTGTAGTGCGGCATTTTCGCCAAGGGTGGTGACATTGCCGGACTGGATGAAACGTAATCCGGACATGATTTTGAGAAGGGTGGTCTTGCCGGCACCGTTTTTGCCAAACAAACCGTAAACGTGCCCTCCCTCAAGCGACAGGTTGAGGTCGTTGAACAACATCCTGTCCTTGCTGTAACTGAAATTGATGTTTTGTAAATTGATCATATTTATTTATTTTTAAGGTTTCCGTTTTTTGCAGGGACGCACCGCGTGCGTCCGCCGAAATGGTTTAAATTCCCCTTCTTCAAGAAGGGGTGGCCGGAGGCCGGGGTAGTGTTAAATTCCAAAATTCATTTTTTTCATTTTCTAATTGCCTTTTCTGTTTTACTGTATTAGTGAAATAGTACACTGCAAAAGTAGTACATTTTTTACATACGATGTACAGAAAAATTAAAATTTTAATTTACTGAAAAT
>CACXXY010000047.1 GCA_902771655.1 uncultured Bacteroidota bacterium
ATCGGCAACACTTTGCATAAAGTAGCAGTATTCTCCGAAAAGGGCGAGTTGCTGGAAATACACAAATATAGGCAAGTGACAGCTGTCCGCTTGGCACGACTTTTTGCCCAGCACCATTTTTCTCATGCTATCTTATCCTCAGTAGGAAAGTATAATACTGATATTGAGATATTTATAAAAAAACATTGTCCATTGATAGTGCTTTCTTCCGGCACGCCCCTCCCAATCAGTATTAAATATCTGACTCCCGAATCCTTAGGACCGGACAGGGTGGCCAATGCCGTAGGTGCCAACAAACTTTATCCCAATCAAAATTTGCTCTCCATCCAATCCGGTTCCTGCTTGGTTTGCGACTTTATCAACGCACAAAACGAATACCTCGGCGGCTCCATTGCTCCAGGTATCGACATGCGTTTCAAGGCGTTGAAACATTACACCCGTAAATTACCCCTGATACACAAAAACACTCCGAAGCAGCTGGTGGGTGCCAACACCGAAGAGTCCATCCTCAATGGCGTGGTGAATGGTATCGTGTTCGAAATTGACGGAACAATCGCCGCATATAGCCAGCAATTTGGCGACTTGAAAGTGCTGTTGACAGGGGGCGATACCGACCTGTTGCAAAAGTCAATAAAATTTCCGATATTTGCAGCCCCAAATATTGTACTTTGGGGTTTATTCGAAATTTTGCGCTATAATGTTGAAAAATAAGGTATTTCTAATTATTTGTATAAGTCTGTTCACCCTGATTTGGACAGGCTGTTTTGCGCAAAATGAGATCAGTTCTCCCTATTCACGTTACGGTATAGGCTTGGTAAACAACACTTCCAACATGACTTTGGCATCTATGGGCAATGTGTCCTACGCCATGCAGTCCAACGACTATATCAATTTTCGGAATCCAGCTTCATACGTGGCTTTCGATTCCCTGTCTTTCGTGGGGGATATTGCTTTCAACATTTCTTCTATTCACCTTAAAACCACAGCTTTAACGCAAAAAGGAACCATTGGCCGTTTGGGCTATATCACCATTGGTTTGCCTGTCACCAAACATTGGCGCACCAGTGTTGGCTTTATTCCGTTCAGCGATAGAGGCTATAACATTACTGATGTGCAAACACTGCCTGAAATCGGTAACGTGAACTATAAATACTCGGGCACAGGGGGTCTGATGCAATTATATTGGGGCAACGCTTTCAAGCTCTGCAAAGGCCTATCTTTTGGATTCAACCTTTCATACCTGTTCGGCACCTTGTCATCCACTCGATATGAGGAATTTGGCGGCGACTATTACTACAACTACCGCATTGCCCAAAACGACTATGCCGATGGCATATATATCCAGGCTGGCTTACAATATAAAGTGAATATCGGTGAGTTCCACAAATTAGGCATAGGAGCCGTGTATGAGAACTCCGCTTATGTATGGATGAAGCGTAACCTATTGGTTAATCGTTATGTGAACGAATACAACAGCGTGAACACCTACGACACCGCATACGCGGTGCTGAATCAAAAAGGCAGCATGAGAATTCCCCAGTCTGTAGGTGGAGGCCTGTCATATTCCTATAAAGACAAGCTGTTGGTGGGCGTGGATGTCACCTGGCAAAACTGGCAAAAATATTCGCTGAAATGGAAAAACTCCACCACAGCTGCCAGCGTGGATTCGTTGAAGGACGCCATTGTCATCAATGCCGGCTTGCAATTCATTCCCGACCCAAGCTCTGGCAAATTCGGCAAAAATATCGCTTTCCGTATTGGAACCCGCTTCTCCACGGGATACATCCAAATACGCGACATACCCATCTCCGAGTTTTCTATCAGCGCAGGTATTGGCCTGCCTTTCAAGACCTTCAACTCCAAATGTTCCCTGAACCTGCTGCTGGAATACGGCAGTATGGGCAACTTGAAGAACGACCTCATCCGACAGAATTATGTCAAAATCGGATTGAACTTGGTCTTGGTGGAACGCTGGTACCAACGGGTTAAATTGGAGTAGGATTTAAACTTGTCAACAAAAGAATCATCAATAAAAATAACATCAAAAACTCAATAGAAATGAAAAAGCTATTTTTTGTAAGTTTGCTCTGCTTAATGACCAGTCTGGCCTTTTCACAGGGCTGCAATTTCAAGTATGGTGCTACCGAAGCAGACTCATTGAAATGCCTCGAAGAAGTTAGCTCCTTCAGAATTTTTTTCAACAACAAACAATATGCTGATGCCTTGACTCCATGGCACTATGTAGTAAACAACTGCCCTTGCGCATGGGATGGCATTTATACCAATGCACAAACCTTGTTCGACAACCTGATCAAGAATGAAAAGGATTCCGCCAAGAGAGAAGCATTGATTGACGACCTGATTGAATCATACAGAAACCGTCATCTGTATTTCCCGAAAAAATACACTGAAGGTAATGGTTTGGGTTTCATGGCTTTCAATACTACACGCTACAGAATGAAAAGCTATCTGAGCAGCAGAAATTATGAAGCCATTGAAGAAGTGTACAACTGGTTTGTCAGATCAGTGGAAATGGAAAAGGAGAACACCCAGCCCGGCATTTGGGACTCCTACTTCACCGTATCTGAAATCATGACCCAAATGAAAAAGGATACCACCATTATCATTGACGCATACGAAAGAGCTACCGACTATATTGATGTGGCCATCGTCAACGCATACGTAAAATATGAGAAACAGCTGCCCAACTTCATCAATCTGGATTCCGCTTTCAAACTTGGCCAAATCGACAAGATGGAATATGACAAGCGATTCAAACAACTGTCCGCAGATACTGCCCGTCAGATGAAACTTGTGAGCAACTACCGCAAAACACTGTCAAATATCGAAGGCAAATTCCAGCCCTACGCACCTTGCAACGTGCTCGAACAGGTATATGCCAAGAAAATCGACCAGAACAGAAATAACATCAAGGCTCTGAAAAAAATGGTGTTGACCATGAGCAAAGGCAACTGCATCACATCTCCTGTTTTCAAGGAAGCATTGGAATTGGTACACGCTGCTGAACCTGGTGCACAAAGCGCATACCTGATGGGTAACCTGTCGTTAAGAAACAATGAAGTGGACAAAGCCATTGAATACTTCAACGAAGCAATTTCATTGTTCGAAACCCAGGAACAGAAAGTTGACTGCTACTATATGTTAGGTTTAGCCTATCAATTGCAGCAGAAGTATTCCGAAGCTCGTTCAGCGGCTTTGCAAGCCATCAAAATTCACCCGAACTGTGGCAAGGCTTACATCCTGATTGGTGACTTGTACGCTACTTCCGGAAACCGTTGCGGTGGCGATGACTTCCTGCCCCGTTGCTACAATTGGGCTGCCGCTGACAAATACGCCAAAGCTGCCGCTGTAGATCCGAGCTGCGCAGAGACCGCCAGCGAAAAAAGAGCAAAACTTGCATTCCCCTCCAAACAAGACCGTTTTGTCAGAGGTCTGCAAGATGGCCAGTCCTTCCACGTAGGCTGCTGGATCCAGGAAACAACCACTGTCCGCTAAAATTAGAATTACCCGCTAATTCAAGCTGATATTATAATGAAAATAACAAAGAACAGTATCATTATCGCACTTGCCTTGATGGTACTGTTCTTTTCTTGTGGAAAACACAGGGAAGCTGTCGTGGCTAAAGAGTGTAACGGCAAATTCCCGGATGAATCGGCCACAGATATCCATATTACTTTCAGCGACGCCGGTATCACCTCCTTCGAATTGTTCGCCCCCACACTGAACAAATATATGGGGGATACATCCTATATGGACTGCCCTGACGGTATAACCATTTATGCATACGACGAATGGGGCGAGAAACAATCGGTGCTGACAGCTGATTATGCCATCAGTTCGGAAGTCCCCCCTCGTATGGAAGCCTCTAAAAACGTGGTTATCAAAGATTTGAAAAAGAACGAAACCATTGAGTCTGAACAGATAATCTGGGATAAATATAAGCAGATTATTTATTCCGTGGTGCCCGTGAAACAAACCAAAGCCGACGGCACGGTGAATTATGGTGATGGTTTCGAAGCCGATGAGCATTTCTCAAAATACAGGGTTTTCAACCCGAGAGGAGAAATGATAATGGAAGAGTTGTGATTTAAAAAAAATAATGTATTTTTGCATTCAGTTTGAAATAAGTATATCATTATGAAAAAGTCACTGTTTTTTATACCCGTTATAGCTCTGGTTATCCTCTTAACCATGACACAATGCAAGAAGAACTACAGCTGTGGATTAAAAATAACTTGCAACTATACCACTACAGGCCTTGACACTGGCAAAGCGGTTGCTAATGCCATTTTGGAAATATATCCTGGTGCTGTGGCCTCTGGCAGAACAGTTCATCCAGCTATTGAACAGTATAAAGACACTGTCACCGATGACAATGGAGTTTACGAACACACATATCCCTACGAGGCTCTTCTGAATATCTCGGCAACAAAAGTTGATTCTGTAAAAGACGAAAGCGGAAATATTACAGTCAAAAATTACAGAGGTTCTGCACAAGTTAAGTTACAGGAAGGACAAACCGTGGAAAAAGTTGTCCTTATGATGCAAGAATATTAACGAAAACTTGCCCTTTGAAAAAAGGTAGTGTCAGTTATATTATTTTAATCATTCTTTGTGCTGTTTGTGGCATTCTGCTATTCCATAAATATGGCGATAGGAGAAACACTCATGTTTCCATAGAAGCTCCTGTCGAAAACAGCCATGACACCATCCATGCGCTGCTTTTTTATCACGCATCCGATTATTTTGTTTATAGAGGATCCCCTATCGGTTTTCAGTATGATATGCTGAAACAGATGGCGAAGGATATGGACAAAAATATACAGATAACTGTTGAGAGCGACCCCGAAAACGCTTTTTTTTCTTGCTATGCCAATGACTTTGATTTGGTGGCGATGGATGTGAACAAAAGCCAAATCTTTGCCCAATATCTGAATTTTTCCGAGCCCCATTCCTATTCGTATCCTGTTCTAATCTCGCAAAAAAAGACAAAAATCAGTGATACTTCCACAAATGAATTGCATATCCCCGCACAATTTCCTGTGGATGTGACTCTTGTGGATATTGACCATAAAGCAAAATGGGAGTTGGTCTATTCTGAACATCAAAACACCGAAGACCTTTTCGAACTTTTGGCTGAAAAGAAAATCGATTTCATCGCCTCCGACTATAATCTGGCTGTCACCCTACTCCCCTTTTATCCTAATTTGAAGATCGTGGGGCGTATCGGCAGCGATTTTAACCGTGAGTGGGTATTGAATCCCAATAATCCTATACTGAACGACAGCATCAACAACTGGATAGACCACTTTAAGCGAACTAAACAGTATGCATCACTTTGTCAGCGATACCATAGTACAAATTCTCATGTCATCCAGAATTCTTTCGGCAAAAGCAATCGGGGTTCCATATCCGAATACGATGCCATTATCAAAAAATATTGCAAACCCTATAATTTAGACTGGCGCTTCGTGTCCTCCATCATTTTTCAGGAGACAAAATTCAACACGGATTTAGTGGGAGTGGGCGGCAGTTTCGGTATCATGCAACTCATGCCTGAAACCGCCCTGAATTATGGCATTACAGACACTTCCTCTGTAGATGAACAGATAAGGGGAGGCATAAAACATATTTATTCTCTGTACAAGAAGTATCTTGGCATCAAAAACGAAGAAGACAGGCTATATGTGACCGCGGCAGCCTATAATGCCGGTAGCGGACACCTGCAAGACGCTATGGCTCTATGTACAAAATATGAGAAAGACAGTGTTGACTCCTGGCGGAATATCTTCAAATACCTGAGCCTGAAATCCCAAAAAGAATATTATAACGACCCCGTGGTGCGCTGCGGCTATTACCCTGGCAACCATTCCATAAAATATGCCAAGGAGGTGATGGCACGTTACGACGCCTATCGCATTCAGTATAAATAAATTACAATTCAATTTTTCATTACAGAATAATTAGGACTTTGATTTTGAGGAGGAACCGCAGTCGTCGCATAGAAAAAATTAAAACAAACAACACAATATGAAAATTTTAATCATCGGAAGAGGTGGCCGCGAACACGCGATAGCATGGAAAGTGGCTCAGTCAAACTTAGTAAGTCAGGTTTTTGTCGCCCCCGGCAATGCTGGTATCGGACAACAATTCATAAATGTACCCATAAATGAGACTGACAATGCGGCTATCGTGCAGTGGTCGAAAGAAAACGCCATTGACCTGGTCATTATCGGACCTGAAGCGGCTCTTCAAAATGGATTGGCCGATGAATTGATCAGAAACGACATCAAGGTATTCGGTCCCACAAAAGCCGCAACCCAAATTGAGGCCAGCAAGGAGTTCGCCAAGGAATTAATGCGAAAATATCATATAGCCACAGCAGATTTCGCCACTTTTTCGGATTATGAGTCCGCAAAAAAATATCTGGATGAAAAAGGTGCCCCTATCGTCATCAAATACGATGGTTTGGCAGCAGGCAAGGGCGTTGTGGTAGCCATGACCACAGATGAAGCCGATGCGGCATTACGCGATATGCTCCTGGACACGAAATTCGGAGAAGGCAAGGTGGTGATAGAAGAGTATCTTGAAGGACCTGAATTTTCGTTGCTGACATTGGTAAATGGGTGTGAAGTGGTACCTCTGGTTATAGCACAAGACCATAAACGGGCTTTCGATGGTGATGAAGGTCCCAATACAGGTGGCATGGGCGCCTATTCGCCCGTAACGATAATTCCACAAACAGCTATTGATGAGGCTGTTGAGAGAATCATGAAACCTGTGGCCGCTGCCATGGTGGAGGAAGGAAAGCCTTTCTGCGGGGTATTATATGGTGGCTTAATGTTGACCAAAAACGGCCCGAAAGTCATTGAGTTCAACGCACGCTTCGGTGACCCGGAAACCGAAGTGGTATTGCCGAAAATCAAAAGCGATTTGGTACAGCATATTTTGGATGTACTGAATGGCAAGCCTACCCAAGTGGAATTTCACGACGACACATTCTTAGGAGTGGTATTAGCGTCAAAAGGCTACCCTGACAGTTATCCGAAAGGATTGCCTATAGACGGATTGGATGGGGTGAAACAACTGGTATTCCACATGGGCACGGCAAAGAAAGATGGCAAATGGGTAACCGCCGGTGGTCGTGTGCTCTTTGTGGTGGGCCGTGGCCGCACTATTCAGGAAGCACAAAAAGATGCCTACGAAGGCGTGCACAAAATCAATAGCGATGCGCTATTTTACCGAAATGATATTGGACACCAGGCAATTGATAATTAACAATTAATAATTAATAGTTGTAGAGACGATGCACGCATCGTCTCTATATGTTTAACCCTCCTAATCTATTATGTCATAATTCCGTGATCAAAAAATCTTCCAGCGGCGAATTAGGCGTAATAGTCCGGTAGGTAACAAAGAAACCAAAAATATCAATACATGATTCCAGAAGCCGGGAGTAATTTGTGCCCGCTTGTTGAACAAAGCGCGAATACCTCTGCGGGCTAATTTTTCGGGAGTGGTAATATAGCCAATGATCATGCCTGCCTTGGTGGCACCATCTCTGATATTATATAAACCTGTGTTAACGGCTCCAGGACGGACAGCGGTGAGATAAACCCCCTTATGATACAATTCGATGTGCACACAGCGTGAAAAGTTCTTCAGATACGCTTTCGTGGCACTGTAGGTAGCCAAACGTTGCACGGCAATTTCAGAAGTTATGGAACTCATGTTGAGGATGTAACCTTTGTGACGTTCCACCATGTCTTGCGCAAAATAATAAATGAGCATGGACGGAGTGGTGACATGCAAGTTGAGAATCATCTCGTTGAAAGCGGCAGTATCAGCCAGAAAATCCCGGTCGTGATAAACCCCTGCATTATTGATAAGTACCTCAACTTCAATATTTTGCATTTTGCACCAGTCATACAACTCTTTGGCAGCGTCTTGTGTACCCAGGTTGCGTGTCAGGGCTACAACTTCCACCTTGTAATCCTGCTCCAGTTGTTGTTGTTTTTCTTCAAGTGCTGATTCCTCATTACTGATAATAAGAAGGTTATAACCTTTCTCTGCCAAAATCCGGGCGTACTGGTAACCTATACCGGAACTGGCGCCTGTAACCAATGCGTATGCTTTTTGTGCCGTCATCAGAAATACATTAAATTCAAAACGCAAAAATACTACTTAATTGGCAAATTAGCAAATTGGTCAATATATTAATTATCAATATTATAACATACCAATACACCAATTGTACGTGGTCTGTTGTCTATTGTTCGCGGTCTGTAACAAATTCCATGTAAAAAATAGGAAAAACCACTTATAATTCAAAAAAAAGTGCTAACTTTGCAGATTGTGTAAATTATTCGAAATCCCTCGTAAAAACAATGAAAAACATCACATTAATCAGCAACTGGAAACTGCGTGATCCATACGTGGCCATGTTTAAGGGACAATTGTGGAAAGCCATTCCAGATGCCAATATCATTGATATCACCCATGCCGTTGATGGCTTCAGCGTGGAGCAAACTGCATTTATTCTGAAAAACAGCTACAAATCCTTCCCTGAACAAACGCTCCATATTATTCTGACAGGAACCACCATGTCGCATACTTCCATGCCTGTCATGGTAGAATATGACCGACATTTCTTCATGGGTGAGGACAGTGGGGTGTTTTCATTGCTTTTTGGTGATGATGCAGAAATAAAAGCGACGGCATTGAATCTTCCGGATGAGAGCAACACGGTATTGGAAAAGTGTGTCACGATGGCCCAATTGCATTTTGAGGGCAAGCTGCAAGAACACACTCAGCCATACGAGAATTTTGTACGGAAAATACAACTTGCTCCCGATCATGATACGGTTAACAAAATTATCACGGGACATGTGGCTTATATCGACACCAATTGCAATGCGGTTACGGATATTCCTGTGGAAATGTTCAGGAAGGCGGTGAAAAAAGGAAATTTCTCATTGATACTGTCTTCCATCAAACATATCACAGTAACACGTTATCATGATTTTTATGATCCGAAAGAGGAGGATGTTTATATCACAGATAACAGATTAGGGTATATGGAATTGACCCTGAATAATAGCCGTATCGCTGTATTGGCGGATCTGCACATCGGCGACAAGGTTGAAATACGTTATTAGAGAATTTTTTAACACAATAGAGGAAACTGATGAAAAACAAACTTGGCGCATCGGTTCTTTACCGCTGCAGGCGGTGGATGAAGCAGAGATTGGGCATACAGGTGACCATTCTGGTGCTGAGTTTCTTTGTGGGTATTTTTGGTGCCACAGCGGCAATCATCGTCAAGAATCTGATGCATCTGACAGTCTCCTTGCTTAACGACACCTTCCCTAACGCACAAGTCAATTATTATTATCTCGCATTTCCTATTGTGGGCATTGTGCTGACAGTCATATACACACGAAGGGTTATCAAAGATCATATTGGGCATGGGGTTTCCATCGTGTTGAAGTCTATTTTCAAGAGTGAGGGCAAATTGCGCCGCCATAACATGTATTCCTCAATGGTAGCCAGCACACTGACCGTCGGTTTTGGCGGTTCCGTAGGACTGGAGGCTCCTATGGTGCTGACAGGTTCCGCCATTGGTTCCAACTTGGCACGGCTCTTTAACCTCAACGCCAAGAGTACCACACTTTTGTTGGCCTGTGGCTCGACAGCGGCGGTGGCAGCCATCTTCAAAGCCCCCATTATGGCTATCGTTTTTGCCATTGAGGTACTGATGCTCGACTTGACCAGCGCCGCCTTACTGCCCCTGCTGATTTCGGCGGCTACAGGAACAGTGTTGTCCCTGCTGTTTCTGGGGGATACTTTAACCCTTGACATTGCCAGCACCCAGTTCTTTTTCCTCAAGAATATTCCTTTTTATATCATATTGGGCATATTGACAGGTTTTATCTCCATTTATTTTCTAAGATTGCTGAGATTTATTGAAAAAAGTTTCCAGAAAATCAAATGGATACAGCTGAAAATTTTGATTGGCGGTGTAGTTTTGGGCGCACTGATTCTGTTATTGCCCGTATTGTTTGGTGAAGGCTACGAAAGTATCAATGCCCTTTTAAGGGGCGATGTGGTGAATCTTTTCGAGCGCTCCCCACTGTTTTTATTGTCACAACGGCATTGGATGTTGATAGTCTTTCTGCTACTCATAATCTTTCTGAAAGTAATAGCCACTGCGGTAACCACAGCTGCCGGCGGTATCGGCGGTGTGTTTGCCCCTACCTTGTTTGTAGGCGCGTTCACAGGCTATTTAGTAGCGGAAATCGCCAATTATTACTTAGGCTTCAACCTGCCGCACATCAACTTTGTGCTGGCAGGCATGGCCGGCGTGATGTCCGGCGTGATGCTGGCACCGCTGACCTCCATTTTCCTTATCGCTGAAATTTCGGCTGGCTACTCCCTGCTGATACCCCTGATGATCACCTCGCTGATTTCGTATCTGTGTGTGTCTCCTATCGAAAAATACTCTGTATATACACGTAATTTGGCAGAAAAAGGCCATTTGAAAACACATAACAAGGATAAATTTGCCTTAAAGAAAATCAACTGGAATAAAATCATCGATTATAATATCACAACGCTGCCACTGCACAGCACTTTGAGAGAATATACCCAGTATATCGCCAAAAGCAAACGGAATTTGTTTGTGGTATTGGACGAAAACGACAAGTTTGCCGGACTTTTGGTAATGGATGACCACCGGGACATGATTTTCAACCAGGAATTATATGATAAAGTGCTGGTGGATGATTTGATGATTGAACCCGAGGAATTTATTTACGATACCGACAGTGGGGAGGAAATGTTGGAGAAATTCAACCGTACACAGAATTTCAACATGCCGGTAATAACGCACGAGAGAGATTACATCGGCTTCCTTTCCAAGGCCAGGGTGCTGAATCTCTATCGTGATTTTATCGCCGCCGAATCGGAAGACTAATCAAACTGAAAGTTGAAAACTGAAAACTGAAAGTTAATAATCATGAATACGTTTAACTCATTTTCATTCTTAATTCTTAACTCATAATTCAAAAAAATGGAAATCATAAAAACTGAAATAGAAGGACTGCTGCTCGTTAAACCCGATGTGTATTATGACGAACGGGGCTATTTTTTCGAGAACTACAATGAAAAAAGATTCAGAGAAGCCGGGATCACAGATGTTTTTGTGCAGGACAACCAGTCTTTTTCTAAAAAAGCCGTGATTCGTGGACTGCATTTCCAGTGCCCACCCTACGCTCAGTCAAAACTGGTGCGGGTAATCAAAGGCCGTGTGCTGGATGTGGCAGTGGATATCCGAAAAGGCAGTCCGACATACGGAAAGCACCATGCCGTGGAGTTGAGCGACGACAATTTTATGCAGTTTTATATTCCCACAGGCTTTGCCCACGGCTTTGTAGCCTTGGAAGATGACACTATTTTCGCATACAAATGCGGGGAGTTCTATAACAAAGCATCAGAAGCATCGATTTTATTCAACGATCCGGATTTGAATATTGACTGGAAAACCGATCCGTCGGTAATTTCAGAAAAAGACTTGGTTGGTGTTCGATTCAAAGATTTTATTTCTCCCTTCTCTATATGATAAAACTAGTGATTTTTGACTTGGACGGCACGTTGCTCAATTCGCTGGAGGATTTGGCGGATTCATGCAATTATCTAATGCGGAAACACGGTTTCCCGGAACATCCGCTGGACAGCTACCGCTATTTTGTAGGCGATGGTATCCATAAATTGGTAGAGCGTATTCTGCCTGAAGACAAGAGGCAGGCTGACTTTGTGGAGCAAGTTTTTCAGGAAATGGTGGCTTATTATGATATTCACAAAGAAGACAAGACCATACCGTATGCTGGCATGGTGGAGACATTGGAAACTTTGCAGGAGCGAGGTGTAATGCTGGCAGTAGCCTCGAATAAAGTGAACAAGGCGATGATGCCACTTATGGAGCATTATTTTCCTACCATTAAATTCACAGCAGTGATAGGGCAACGGGAAGGTATTCCTGTGAAACCTCATCCGCAGATTGTATTTGACATTTTGAAGATAGCCGGGGTTGGTGCAGAAGAATCTCTGTATGTGGGAGATACTGGTGTGGACATGGATACAGCGCATCGTGCGGGCCTGAAAGCGGTAGGTGCATTGTGGGGCTATCGCGACCGTCAGGAACTGACCGAACACCAAGCGGAATACATTATTGCACAGCCAGATGAATTGAAAGGATTAATTAGGAATTAAAAGAAATTTCATTTCCCCTTCTTTTAGATTCGACGAAGGAGCGAAAAAACTAATTCCCCTTCTTTTAGAAGGGGTGCCCGAAGGGCGGGGTAGTGAAAGTAATAATGCCCGAAGGGCGGGGTAGTAATAAAGAAAACAACAACAATAACAAAATAAAAACAACACTATGGAAATTTTATCAGACAGAATTTTAGCGATGGGTGAATCAGAAACCTTAGCGATGACTCAGATTGCCCGTGAATTGAAAGAACAAGGCAAAGACATTATCAGTCTCAGCATTGGCGAACCCGATTTCAACACACCGGAATGTGTGAAGGAATACGCCAAACAAGCCATTGACGACAATTACACTCACTATCCGCCAGTTCCTGGCTACGCCGATTTGTTGAAAGCTATCAGTCATAAATTCAAAAGAGATAACAACTTGGATTACGACACCAACCAAATTGTAGTTTCTACTGGTGGCAAGCAGGCTATTTATCAGGTGGTTATGAGCTTGGTAAACCCTGGTGACGAGGTGATTATCCCCACTCCTTATTGGGTATCATACCGCGAGATCGCCAAGGTTGCCGGTGGCAAATGTGTATATGTACCCGCCAAATTGGAAAATGATTTCAAAATCACTGCCGAGCAGCTGAGAGAAGCCATCACACCCAAAACAAAGCTTATCATGTTCAGCAGCCCGTCAAATCCTACAGGCATGTTGTACAGCAAAGACGAGTTGCGAAGCTTGGCTGAGGTGGTGAAAGAACATCCGCAAGTAGTGGTGATGGCCGACGAAATTTACGAACACATCAATTTTGTTGGAAAACATGAGAGCATAGCCCAGTTCGATTTTATCAAAGACCAAGTGGTGACCGTGAACGGTGTGGCCAAGGGATTTGCCATGACTGGCTGGCGTATCGGTTTCATTGGTGCTCCGCTGAAGATTGCCAAGGCTTGCAAGAAACTGCAAGGTCAGGTTACCTCCGCTACATGCTCTATTGCCCAGCGTGCCACCATCAAAGCCATGGAGATGGATCCGACCACATCCAAGGACATCATTGACATGCGCAACACCTTCAAAGCCCGTCGTGACATGGTATTTGCCTTGCTGAATGAGATTCCAGGCTTCAAGCAGCGTATGCCCCAGGGTGCTTTCTATTTCTTCCCCGATGTGTCAGCTTTGTACGGCAAAAACGTGCCCGCCGACTCCCAGTTCGCAGCCACCTACAAGAAAACAGCTATTGAGAACTCAACCGACTTATGCATGTACCTGTTGTATGATGCTAATGTGGCATTGGTGCAGGGTTCCGCTTTTGGCGACGACAATTGCATCCGTCTGTCCTACGCCACCTCAGAGGCCAATCTGAAAGAAGCTTGCCGCCGTATCAAAGCCGCAGTAGAGGCAATGAAATAAAAATGTGTCATGGTTGTTGAGACACAATTATTGTAGAGACGTACCACGGTACGTCTCTACTTTTTTAAATAGGCCGTATGCAGGGCTTTGTAGATAGGTCCCGTTGGTTGTAGTCGGCTCTGGTAGAGGGTGATTTCGTTAATAGGAATGCTTTGTGAAAATGTTGGTTGGTTTTGCTCAAAGACCTTCCAGAAGTACTTTTTGCTTTGTGTTTCCTTGATACGCCCTAAAGTAATGTGAGGCACAAAGTTGCCGTGGTTAGGCTCGAAGCCAAAATCCAAAAGATGTTTTTCCATCTTTTCAAACAACTGTAAGTAAGGCACAAATTCCGAGAAACCCAACCAAAGGACTTCTGGGGCGTATTTGCTGCCGAAAATGCCTAACTTGTCCAAATTTAGCGAAAAAGCCTGTGTTTGGTTGGCCACCTCATTTAGTGCTTTTTTGAGTTTAGGAATCTGATTATCAGCTGTTTGTCCCAAAAACCGCAAGGTCAAGTGTTGCAGTTGGCTATCTACCCACACAATCTTATCGCCCGACAATTGCCGTTGCAGTTGCCGCATCAAG
>CACXXY010000048.1 GCA_902771655.1 uncultured Bacteroidota bacterium
GAATGTGCTTGCATACGTGGCCGGCGAGAATTTTGACATCACCCATCTGAATCTTGATTTCACAACGGATACCTCTACATCGTTGTTCTTGACCACAGAGGGACTTACTGTCGATGCACAAAGCCCGATGCATGCACTCCGACTGGTGGATGAAGTACAACCACTGCTGGAGACCGTTACAGACTCAACGTTTCTTCAGTCTATCATTTCATTGCAAGACCTGACAAAACTGGATACGCTCAAACGGCTTATTCCGGACATACAGGCGAAAATACAGCTGACAGAAGGCAGCCCCATCCAGGCTATTATCGAACGGGAAGGCCTGGATATAAACGAGTTGACTTTGTTGCTGAAGTCCGATTCTCTCCAGTCAGACCTGGCATTGGATGCTTCTATCCCGTATATTGACCATACTGACGACAGCACGGGACTGCGTCTGCCCCCTTCCACAGCGTCGATGCAAGTAAACATGACAGAAGGCAAAACCACCGCCTCACTTACCGCCAGTACCAACATTACCGATGGCGTAATGAGTGTGGATGACCTTTGCACCGATGCCGTACTAAAACTCAATCTGGAGCGGAATGGACGCGAGCTGAGCGGAACGGGACATCTTGAGCTGGACAGCCTCCTATACAATAAAATGGACCTCGGAAACCGAACGGCAGACATACGGATTACGCCATCGAAGCTGTATGACAATGCCATCCGGGCAGATTTGCGCTTGGACGACATCCCGATGGAACTGGTGAACAACATCCTTGAAATGGAAGACATTGACATGGATGGTATAATACAGGCAAAGGCTACCGCAGACGGTCTGCCTGCCCAATTGGACCTCTCTGCCGAAGTGGTACCACTGGATGTGTATGCCTATTACAAACCCTACGATGTGGAGTTGAGTCTGGGAGAAACGCCTATCGTGATGGAGCATAACCAGGTGAAATTCAACAGTCTGCCTATATATGGCGCCAATGATACCTACATGACACTGAACGGTGGAATGGACCTCAATACTATGCGCTTGGACGTGGATGTGACTGCCGACAGTTTCACCCCGATGAAACTGGAACCTAATGGGCCTATCCCTGTTCATGGCGACTTGGCAACCGATATCCGCGGACGGGTAAGCGGACCGTTGGACAGTATCTTCGCGGACGTAAATGTCACAGTTCTGCCCTCCACAGATATCACTTATCCGATAGATGACAAGAATATGGCACAAGTCAAACCGTACGGAACTGTCAATATTCAGTACAACACCGCTGTCGGAGAGCTTGACTTTGGCGGAAGGCTCAATGTGGACGAAGGCATAGTCCGCTATTCTCCCAAGCTATATCCCATGATGCCCTTCCGCGTGGATTCGGGAAGCCATGTTATCTTCAACGGTCCCCTGGGAAATACAGACCTTAAGCTTTCCGCTTCGCAGCAAGTGAAAGCGGATGTGCAATCAGCAGGTCAAGAGACACGCCGTGTGGCCTTCAATACTGGCGTCCGTGTAAATGGCATACTCGATTCGATAGGTCTTAACACCATAGGCTTTTTCCTCGAAGCACCGGATGACGAGACCATCACACGCGAACTAACATCCTTGGATGAGGAAACACGCGAAGGTATAGCTGCGGTGTTGCTGGCTACCGGAATGTATATGGGTGAAAGCAATGTGGCCACACAACAAAATGGATATGCCCTGTCCAGCATCATCAACAGCCGTATCAATGCCGCCATGGCTAATTCCAAGGTGGGAAATAAAATAGATATTGATATCAGTAGCGGACAAACCGTACATGCGTCCGGCAAGACCAATGATATGAATATCGCCATCAGCAAATCACTGTTTAATGACAAACTGCGCATCACGATTGGCTCCACCATTTCTGATAATCCGGAGGTCAACAAAGCCAATGGATTGCTCAGTCTTATATCCGCAGACCTAAAACTGACCAAATCAGGCAGTGTTTTTCTGCGTATGTTCTCACAGCGTGATTATGACAATATCTTTGAAGGCGAACTCAGAAAATCAGGTATAGGTGTGAGAGCGACCAAACAATGGAAGCGATACCAATTCATACAATCTTCGGGCGATTCTGTATTGCATACATACAACTTCACAGCGGATGCGGATGTCGCTTATCGTTCCAACAACAGTATCGGTCCTAACCTTACCCTCGCTCAATCGATACGGAACCTCTTGGGACGAGGAGAGACCTTCTTGGTCAAGGGTTACGGGGCATATTATTGGTCGCTGCGTGACCGGCATCTGAGTAATCCGAAAACAACTGACACTTACAAATTCGGAGTCGATGTCGCGATTATCTTCCCATACCTGCACTGGGCGGGGAACAAGAAACCCGACGGCGATACCCGCTACCGAATTGGGTACAAATACGAGAACATAGCGGGTGGATACGGTGTCCACAAGTTCTCCGGAGGCTTTTCGTATTTTATCCGCTCGTCTCAACATATCACGCATGTCTTCACGCCTTTCTCGCTCTCGTTGGTCAGAGTGAAAGTCGAGTCATCAGATCTGATTAATAATGCGGCTGATAAGCCGGAACTTCTCAAAATACTTGCAGGGAAGGAGTTTATTCCCTCCATCGGCTATGAGATTACCTATAGCGATTACCGCTCCGTACGGAAAGTCAACACCATGTTCGATTTTGAAATCAAAGAAGCGGGTAGCCTGACTAATGCCATCTATTGCATCTTTGGACGCGAGTGGAATGAGCTGGAGAAACCGATTGGCAAAGTTCCCTTTGACGAGTTTGTCAAGGTGACAGCCGAACTATGGAATAAATTCAACCTTCCGAAACAGGTATGTATCGCAACGCGTCTTTTCGCAGGTGCCAATATACCGTTTGGCAACTCCGAATATGCTCCACTTTCCGAATCTTTCTATGCCGGTGGTCCCAACAGTTTGCGAGCGGCATCCCCATACGCATACGGACCGGGAAATTTCTATAGCACCAAATATAACCAGAACTTTTTCCATGCTGGTGATATCAAACTCGAAGCCAACATCGAACTACGTTTCCCCATCGTTTGGAAACTCTATGGCGCCTTTTTCCTTGACGCTGGCAACGTATGGTGCTGGCGTAACACCTCCGACCTCATCAGTAGCGAAGATTATGCACTATTGGCCGAGAAAATGGGATTTACGGAAAAGATATACGACGGTTTTATCGGAAATCCGAATATCGCAAAGCAAATCGCCTTGGGTACAGGCACAGGATTCCGTGTCGACATCGATGGACTAGTCATCCGCTTGGACTTAGGTGTAAGTATCCATGCACCTTACCAAACATACAAATATGACAAGGAAGGCAAGCCTGACCTCACACGACCGATCAACAAATATTTCAATATGCCTTCTGCCCTCGATGCCCTGCGTCTCAACTTCAGTATAGGCTATCCATTCTGATTAATGGATGATTTTCTTTTTGACTTACCTTGTCACAACAACCTTCCGAACAAGGTGATTGCCAACTTTAACAATATAAACACCTGACGGAAGTCCATTTGAGCTAACCCGACGACCTTGCATGTCGAATATGCTCACTTCACAATTGTCACAGCCCTCAACCGTGATGTTACCGTTCTGGCTTGTGATGAGAACACCTTCCATCTCAACGTCATCAATGCCAACAGTGCCGCCTATATGAGTCAGCGATACCGAAGATCCACCACTTGCAGTGGCGCCAAGGTAGCAATTGTCCTCAAAAATGCTGGTACCTCCATTGACAGTTACTCCGCTCTTGAGAGTAGGTGTGTAAGGAACAGAGATGGTCATCGAAGACGAGCCGTTTCCGCCAGGACCACCGCCAGGACCACCGCCAGGACCGCCACCAGGACCTCCTCCGGGACCTCCACCGGTACTCACCTGCGGGGTATAGAAGGCGACAAGCTCGTTACCATAGGAAAGCGAATACCAGGTGTTTCCGCTCACCGACGAGGTGCGGTAAGTAGCTTGGCTGATAGAACTGCCATTTTCCAAATTGCCGATAGCTATCAGGGTACCGCCATTGACATACACTTTCTTTCCTTCCTCGGAATTGGCATCTACGGCCATCTCAGCACCTCCCGAACCAATGGCATAAACCAAACCTCCGTTAAGGTAGCAGTTGCCGTTAGCATCAATACCATCATTCTTGGTAGAGCGGGAATAAACATAGCCACCGGAAATGGTCATATTCTGAGCCGAATTGATGCCATCGTCGTATGAATTGACAAAAATTTCACCCCCTGTGATATCGAGATAGTTCTTGCTCTCGATACCTTCTCCGTTATAGCCAGAAGTCGTCACCTTGATTTTACCACCACTGATAACCATGCCACCGCTATAAGTGTAACTATTGCCGACCTGTGTCTTCAAACCGGCTTTGATACCCTTGGGCGATGAGTAATAATCACTGCTCACATTGTCGGTGTTGCCAGTATAGTTGGTATTCTCCGTGGTACCATTATTGTAATAGAGGCCGCCAGTAGTGGTAATGGTGATGTCGCCACCGCTGATGGTCATGATACTGTCGCACTTCATACCCTTTCCACCCGAACCGCTGGAGGTCAGGTTGAGGGTACCGCCACTGATGTTGATGTCACCATCGGCACTTATTCCACAAGCGGCCTTGGTCTCCAAGTCATCCTCATCCCAAGTTCCTTTGCCAGAAGTGGTCACCGTGATGACAGGGTCGTCAGAGATGTAAATGTTGCCGGCACATTTGATGCCCTTGGCGGCTATGGCCGTACAATTGATGTTGATTGTGCCGCCGCTGATATAGATATTGCCGGAATCTTCATCCTCATGACCAGTGATGACACCCGTTGAAACTTCGCCTTCAAGATCACATTGGATACCGTCGTCACCAGTGCCACTAATATTGACAGCACCGCTTTCCATCAGGAAATACTGGTTGCACGATATGCCGTCGCCCACCGCGGAAGTGACATTGATGGTGGCGTTTTTCAGGCTGATATATTCACCGGCCTTGATGGCATGTTTCACATTGCCCACCACGTTGAGTGTACCCTGCTGCTTGAATTCGGCATGGCCTTTCACATAAAGACATCCTTTCTGGGTGCCGCCTGCCGCATCAACAAGGGTATTGGTTGTACCGGTAATAACCTTCACATTTATTCGTTTCCCATTCTGTATGTGTATGGCCGCACCACTATATACCGGATTGGCATTGGTCAGGGTAAGGCCATTCAATTCGATGGTAGCCTTGTATGAACCCGACATATAAAACTCACCGTCAGTTGACGTGCCACTCAGCGTGTATATGATTTCACTGGCAAGACTGTCACTCTGCACAATGGAAACGTGTGCCCCATTTTGGGTGACGGTAAGATAACGGGCCGCACTATCGGCGACAACCACAGTGGCAGTAGAGCCATTATAAGTAATATTAACCGTATTGTCACTCTGTGTCTGCGCAAAAGCATACATGGCAAGTACCAACAAAAAGAATAAAAAAATCGTATTTTTCATAGAAAGAGTGTATTAAATTTTCCGTCGCAAAAATACCACCTTTTTATTATTTAAAGAATAACATATAGGAGGTATTATTTGGCAAAAAGTCGGACGTAATCTTTATATCTCAAAAAAAATACGTATTTTTGTATCATGAAAAATGAACAAACATATATTCATCCCATCACTCTTCACCATCAGAAAATCAAAGAGGAAGGTATAGTAGTACTCGACGATGCAAGGGATTTGCCTTCGGGCAGCAAGCCTTTTGTCTCGCCAGACTACGTTATTGCTATCGGACACAGAGGGCGTTTAGACCTTATGTACGATGACACACCTGATTTTTCCGAAAAATCCACGGTCGCAGTCATATTTCCCAACCATAGGCTCCGCACAGTGAGCAAGACCGACAACTACTTAGCCACCCTGATCATTGTCGACTCATCGGTGCTCAACGATCCCATGCTGCAAATCATCAACCAATTGCGCTACCATTATGAGCTGCATCCCAACGTAAAACTCGACAAACACGAATTCAAGATGATTGTGAATGTGGTGGAAGGGATGCGCGAGATCGACCGTCTCAAACTCCCAAACCGCAGGATGCTGATGACCCGTCTGCTCGAATTTTTCCTGCGTTTGCTCAGCCAATACCGGAAAAACAGACTGAACGAGCCCCATGCCGGCAAACGTGTCAGCATCCAGTTTCACAACAACCTTGCCCAATACTTCCGCAAGCACCACGACGTGGGCTTCTATGCCGAAAAGGCCTGTCTGTCGCCAAAACATTTCAGCACTGTCGTCAAGCAGGAAACGGGCTACACCGCTGCCCACTGGATACACTCACAGATTATGTCCGAAGCCAAGATGCTGCTCCATATTCGGCGCGATCTCTCCGTACAAGCCATCGCCGACATGCTGGGTTTTGACGAACAAGCCTCTTTCAGCCGTTACTTCCGTCGTGAGATGGGGATGTCCCCTTCAGAATTTCGCGACAGCTAAAAAAATATCAAAGTGTAGTATTTTCAAAGGAGGAATCACGATAAGGATTGAAACGATTCAAAAAAAACATGCGACAGAAGAGTTTAAGCCTCTGTAAAATTCAAGAATTTTATGTAATTTTGCAGCATCTATTTTTGTTCAACAAAAAAGATTGGTCATAACAAAACACAAACTTAAAAATTAAAAATGAAAAACACTGCCCTTATCCTCGCCACATGCTGCCTCATGATAACAGCCTGCGCACAGAAAAACAACCAGAACAGCAATGTATCAGAACAACAAAACAACAACTCAACAGTTCAACAAAACAACAACATGAAGACTTTAATCGTTTATTTTTCGGCCACAGGCACTACCAAGGCCGCAGCACAGAAGCTCGCCAAAGAATTCAACGCCGACCTTTATGAAATAACCCCTGAGGTACCCTACTCTGCCGCCGACCTCGACTGGCGCGACAAAACATCACGTTCCACATTGGAGATGAAAGACAAGAGTTCCCGTCCTGCCATTAAAGGCAAATGTGAGAACATTGCCGAATACGACACTGTATGGATCGGATTCCCCGTGTGGTGGTACACCGCCCCCACAATTGTCAACACCTTCATTGAGGCCCACGACTTGAGCGGCAAAGTGCTCAACGTCTTTGCCACCAGTGGTGGCAGTGACGTAAAAGGCTCCGCCAACGACCTCAAAAATGCCTATCCACAGTACACGTGGGGTGAGAGCCGGCTGATGAACTAAAAAAATGGCATAGACCTACTTCGGGTTTATGCCATTTTTCATTCTGAAAACAAAATAATTAAAACATGGACTTTACAAGTATTTTAATTGCAATCCTGACCTTGACAGCAGGCATAGGTGTGTTTCTCGTGGCCTGCCAAATGATGAGCTCCCACCTCGAGGCCGTGTCGTCGAAACGGCTGAAACAGCTGTTTTCCAAGACAGGCAAAAACAAATGGCTTGGTGTGGGCATCGGCACAGTAGGTACAGCTGCCATACAAAGCAGTGGCGCGGTAACCGTGATGGTTATCGGTTTCGTCAATGTGGGCATCCTGTCACTCACACAGGCAGCCACCATCATTTATGGCGCCAACATCGGCACAACTGTCACAGCACAATTGGTGGCCTTGGGAATGTTTGGCACTAACAGCATATCCACCACCATCATTTTTGCCGCCTTTGCAGGCATAGGAGCATTTATGACCCTGTTCAGCAAGCGCAATTCAACCAAGCAGATAGGCGGCATCCTGACAGGATTCGGATTGCTGTTCGTCGGTCTTTCGATGATGGCCAACGCGATGGACGAATTCGCCGCGTCGGAAGCTGTTAGACAATTTCTCGCCAACATCAACAATGTCATACTGCTGGTTCTGGTTGGCGCCATTCTGACCGCCATCATCCAATCATCCTCAGTAATGACCACCATCGCCATCACAATGGTCGTTTCGAAATTGGTAACACTCGACCAGGGTATCTATTTGACAATGGGTAGCAACATCGGCTCATGCGTCGTGGCCCTCATAGCGGGTGCCACAAGTGGCACCGCCGCCAAGCGGACAGCGACAATACACCTGATTTTCAACACAATGGGTGTCATCATCTTTATGTTGATAGGTTTTCTGCTTCGCATTTCAACAGGCGGTGACTGGACTTTCGGGAACCTGTTTGAACAACTGTTCCCCTCAGCGCCCCAATTGCAACTGGCCATGTTCCATACCGTGTTCAACATTTGCACCATGCTGGTTGCCATGCCTTTGACCAATGCCTTGGTGAACTTGTCTTGCAGAATCATAAAGGACGTTCCCAAAGAAAAAAGCGATGAACCTTATTTGCGTTTCCTCGACGAGCAGATGCTACGTACCCCTGTGGTCGCCATCCGCCAGATGAAGGCTGAAATTGAGAATATGGCAGAACAGGCCATGCAAAACTTCCAGAGGTCCATTCATATCGTTACAAAGCTGGATTACAGCGAAATAGAAAAATTCAGAAAAACAGAAATTCTGTTGAATTACCTGAACAAAGAGTTGGTAAACTACACGGTAAAACTCTCCGACAAGCAACTTAACAGTTTCGACCAACGCTTTCTCACTTCTTCTATACGCACAGTGAGTGACCTTGAGCGTATTGGCGACTATGCGGAAAATATTGTCGAATATGCTGATGCGCTAAAAGAACAAAATGCCACTTTCTCGAAGGAAGCCATCGCGGAAATCATGAAATTGGAACAAATGATTCTCAACCTGTATAAGGAGACCCTGCAAGCCTACCACAAACTCGACCTCGAAGCCCTTGAACGAGCCAACAAAATCGAGGACGAGATTGATGACTTCACCGACATTATGGGCAGAAACCACATTGAGCGACTCGTACACGGTGTATGCACGCCTTCTGTTGGGGCCGAATATCTCTCGCTTGCACAAAACTCAGAACGAATTGCGGACCACCTCATAAACATCGGCAAAACAATCCGGGATTTGGTGTAACATAGCCTGTCGGGTTGGCCATGCCATGGTATCGAGCAAATGGCACAGCATCATTACCACCTCCCGAAAGTGACGGTAACGGAAATGAAGAAATAATCTCTCCTGTCAAGCGGAATAGATTGTGGTGATAGGGAATAAAACTTTACAATCTTTATTCCCTATATTACATATTTTTTTTATTTTTGCACGAAATATGATTGCATTCATTGACACAGAGGTTGATCCGCACACAAAGAAAGTAGCAGATTATGGAGCCGTAAGAGAAGACGGTGCCATATTGCACTCTCATTCCAAAACAGATTTCGATGCTTTTATCTCAATTTGCGATACAATATGTGGACATAATATCATCAATCACGACCTGAAGTATATAGCGCTAAAGGCTAAGCTTACAATCATTGATACATTATTCCTGTCTCCCCTATTGTTTCCCAAACGGCCCTATCACCATTTGGTGAAAGACGACAAACTACAGACGGACGAGCTGAACAATCCAGCCAATGACTCCATGAAAGCCCGTGACCTGCTGAATGATGAAATAGCGGCATGGAACCAATTATCACGCAACAGACAGGAAATATACCATCAACTACTTCATAAAACACGCGAGTTCGAAGGTTTTTTCAAGCATGTAGGTTACACTCCCCTGATACAATCTACATTTTTGGATAGAATTTTAAGAACTCAACCAGATTTGATGTCATTGATTCGTAAAGAGTTTGAAGGGAAGATATGCAGCCATGCCAATATCAATACTTTAGTCAAGCAATACCCTATAGAATTGGCGTATTGTTTGGCTGTTATCGGATCCGACGATCTTTTTTCCATTACTCCAGCATGGGTAATGTACAATTATCCACAAGTGGTGAATGTAATGAACATACTATGTGACACATCGTGTGGAGACTGCGACTACTGTCGCCAAAAATTAGATGCCCACAGCGGTCTAAAAGAATTCTTCGGCTATGACGAATTTCGCACCTTCGATGGGATACCGATGCAGCAACAGGCTGTTGAGTCGGCCATTCGTGGAGAATCTTTATTGACCATATTCCCCACAGGAGGAGGGAAAAGTCTCACCTTCCAACTGCCAGCATTAATGGCAGGAAGAAACACACACGGACTGACTGTTGTTATCTCGCCACTCCAATCACTGATGAAAGATCAGGTTGACAACCTGGCTGATCGAGGTATTAGTGAAGCGGTTACCATCAATGGACTATTAGACCCCATAGAAAGAGCCACCGCAATACAGCAGGTGGCCGAAGGAACAGCGAACCTGCTATACATTGCTCCTGAAATGTTGCGGAGCAAGACCATCGAGCGATTGCTTATTAACCGAAATGTTGAGCGCTTTGTGATTGACGAGGCGCACTGTTTCTCGGCATGGGGACATGACTTCAGGGTTGACTACTTATATATCGGTGATTTCATCCACAAATTGCAAAACAAAAAGAAACTGAACCAGCCTATCGCCGTATCATGTTTTACAGCGACAGCCAAGCAGAAAGTTATCAGTGACATTTGTGATTACTTCAGGTTGAAGCTCGGTTTGGAACTAAAGATATTCGCTGCCAATGCAGAAAGAAAAAATCTGCGTTATGCCGTGCTTCACGCTGACACTGCCGATGAAAAATACAACCTGTTGCGTTCGCTAATACTTGGGCACAACTGCCCGTCAATTGTTTATGTTTCGCGAACAAGGATCACCCACGAATTGGCACAACATTTGGTTAGTGATGGCATACCGGCCTTGCCATTCAACGGCAAAATGGAAGCAGCGGAAAAGGTGAAGAACCAGAATGCTTTTATGAGCGGAGAGGCTCAGGTAATTGTGGCCACTTCAGCTTTTGGCATGGGGGTTGACAAGAAAGATGTGGGACTGGTCGTACATTATAATATCAGCGACTCTTTAGAAAACTACGTACAAGAGGCTGGCCGTGCGGGACGTGACCCGCAAATGCAAGCCGAGTGTTTTGTACTTTATGCTGATAGCGATTTGGACAAGCACTTTATACTCCTCAATCAGACCAAGTTAAGTATCAGCGAAATACAACAAGTTTGGAAAGCCATCAAAGACCTTACAGCCAAACGAGACCAAGTAAGTTGCTCGCCACTTGACATCGCGCGACAAGCAGGTTGGGGCGAGGAGGTTGACGATATTGAAACTCGCGTAAAGGCAGCTGTCGCGGCATTGGAGGACGCCGGATTCATACAACGAGGCAGCAACTCACCCCATGTCTTCGCAACAGGAATTGCCGTAAAAAACATGGACGAAGCACGTCGAAAATTGACTCTTTCCCCTCTTTTTGACGAACAGTCGCGTGAGGAAGCAGCCCGAATTATCAAGTCTCTCATCAGTGCCCGTGTCACCGTGGAAAATCGGGGAGCAGAAGCCGAAAGCCGTGTGGATTACTTGGCTGACATCTTGGGAATGACCAAAACTACAGTAATCAGAAATATAAATCTGATGCGACAAGAAGGATTGTTGGCAGATAACCGCGATATGCAGACATGGGTCTCCAAAAGAACCTCACTGCGCAACCTTGACATTATTCTGAAACTGGAGCAGTTCCTTTTGAGACAGTTCAAAGAAGAGGCTCAAAGGTTTAATTATAAGGAACTGAATGAAGATGCTCTGAAAGCCGGTCTATCCTATTCAAACATCAAACGGCTGAAAATGCTGCTCCATTTCCTCTCGCTAAAAGGTTATATTTACAAACAAGAACATGGATACAGCAACAGTGTTAGTGTTCGCCTCCAGACTTCACAAAAAATCACGACAGCACGATTTGAACGGCGTATGGACATTTGTCGTTTTATAATAAATGAACTAAATGTCGGACGGGACCTCGGCAAAGACTTGACACTTGTGAACTTCTCCGTCGTGGAACTGCTCAAACAATACAATGCCCGACAACAGGATACCATGTTTGCCGAACACTCGAAACCCGACATTGCAGACATGGAGGAAGCACTGCTTTATCTTTCCAAAACAGAGTTGATGAAGGTCGAAGGCGGATTCATAGTTATATATAACACCATGCAAATAGGTCGAATTGCCGACCGTCGCACTCGTTACGGCAAAGAACAGTATCGTCTGCTAGATGAATTTTACAAACAGCGCATTCGCCAGATTCACATTGTGGGGGAATATGCGAACTTGATGGTTCAAGACTATAATGCCGCACTGCGCTTCGTCAACGACTATTTCACCATGGACTTCCGCAAGTTCATCAACCAGTATTTTAAAGAAGAAAGACGTGCACAGATCGACCTGAATATCACACCTGCCAAATATGAAAAAATCTTCGGTGAGCTTTCCAGCCACCAATGCGAGATTATTGATGACAAGCAGTCGAAATATATCGTAGTGGCAGCAGGACCAGGAAGCGGCAAAACAAGGGTTTTGGTTCACAAGCTTGCTTCGCTGCTGCTATTGGAAGACGTAAAACACGAACAATTATTGATGCTTACCTTTTCAAGAGCGGCCGCCACAGAATTCAAAAAACGACTTATTGACCTGGTAGGCAATGTAGCTCATTATGTGGAGATTAAGACTTTCCACTCATACAGTTTTGACCTAATTGGCAAGCAAGGAAGTTTAGAGGAGGCAAAAGAAGTGGTACAACATGCGGCAGAGATGATAGAAAAAGGGGAGGTAGAACCGTCAAAAATTGCCAAAAGTGTACTTGTCATCGACGAAGCACAGGATATGGGACAGGACGATTTCAGATTGGTACAAGCCCTAATGCGACAGAATGAGGAGATGCGTGTCATTGCAGTGGGCGACGACGACCAAAACATCTATGCCTTCCGCGGATCTGATTCCAAATATATGCAATCACTCGTCAGCCAAGAGGGTGCCAAGTTGTACGAGATGACAGACAACTATCGCTCCGCAAAAGCCGTGGTTGACTGTGCCAACCGTTTTGTGCAGCGAATTCCTTGCCGTATGAAACAAACTGCCATTCAGTCAGTCACAGGAGACAATGGCACAGTGAAGACCTTAAAATCCCTTCTCGAATACTGCATCAATATTCGGAAAAACTCAGCAATACTTACCCGTACCAACGAAGAGACAATGCAAGTGGCATACGAATTGGAGCATCGAGGACTGCATGCCACCGTTGCACAGTCAATGGGTGGTTTCCATTTTGCCAATCTTGCCGAAGTACGTTATTTTCTGAAACAATTGGACAAAAGCAACGACATTTCTATACCAAAAGAGAAATGGCAAGAGGCAAAAGAACATACGTTAAAAATGTATGCTTCAAGTACTTGCATAAAAATCATGCGGCATTTTTTTACTGATTTCGAAGCAATCCACAAGACCTATTACCGTAGCGATTTACATGAATTCATATTAGAGTCAAACATAGAAGACTTCATCGCAGCTGATGAAAATTCCGTATTCGTAAGTACCATTCATAAGGCAAAAGGTCGGGAGTTTGATACTGTTTATCTTTTGTCTCCAGTACCTGATGGAAGAGACATTAACAACATGAGAGCCTACTATGTAGGACTCACCCGAGCCAAACGAAACCTATATCTAGTCACCAATCCTCTCATTGAGTATTCTTCAATTTCAATAGCACTGGACATGCATGATGTTTGGCTGGATTACTTCAAAAAACGCAAAGATATAGTACTACACCTTAGAAGTGGTGACTATCTTCAATATAAAAACGATTATTTGATTAATGAGCGAGGAGATAGTGTAGCCGCATTATCCACGGCAGGAAAAGAGAAATTAAAGCCATGGATTGACAAAGGGTATGAAGTGACCTGTGCAAAAGTAAGCTTTATTTTAGCATGGAAACCAATAGATTCTGAAACAGAATACGCTGTTTGTCTGGCGAATATTGTTCTATCTAAGAAAAAAACAAAAGAATAAAACGTACAGAAAAATGCTTTAAATATATTATATTACCGTTTTTTTTCCTATTTTTGCATTTTTGAGTATTAAAATACTAAAAACTGATAATCCATAAAATAAATTCAAATATAAATCATTAAATTTCATCTACTTATGACAATGCAAGAAAAAATTAACGAACTGTTGGAGTTGCGCGTCAAAGCCCGTCTGGGTGGTGGAGAAAAGCGTATCGACAAACAGCACTCACAAGGAAAATTCACCGCGCGTGAACGTATCCTCATGTTCCTTGACGAGGGTAGTTTCGAGGAATTCGACATGTTCGTCACCCATCGCTGCACAAACTTCGGTTTGGAAAAAGAAAAATACCTGTCCGACGGT
>CACXXY010000049.1 GCA_902771655.1 uncultured Bacteroidota bacterium
TGCCAAGTTAGTGGAAAAAGGCAAAATCGCCCAGGACGCTATGGATGCCATCATGGCCAACATCAGCACCACCACCGACTATGCCACTTTCGCTGACGCCGACTTGGTGATCGAAGCCGCTGTGGAAGAAATGCAGCTCAAGAAAGACGTGTTCATGGAACTCGACAAGATTTGCAAACCCGAAGCTATCTTCGCCACCAACTCATCCTCACTGTCTATCACTGAAATCGCCGCCTGCACCAGCCGTCCAACCCAGTTCATCGGCATGCACTTCTTCAACCCCGCCGACCGTATGGCACTGGTAGAAGTAATCAAGGGTCAGGTGACTTCAGAGGACGTTTGCAAGCAAATCGTTGATTTGGCCACCTCTATCGGCAAGACTCCCGTATTGGTGAACGAAGCTCCCGGCTTTGTGGTCAACCGCATTTTGATCCCCATGATCAACGAAGCTGTGGGCATCTTGGCCGACGGTATCGCCTCCGCAGAAGACATCGACAAGTGCATGATGTTGGGTGCTAACCACCCGATGGGTCCTTTGGCATTGGCTGACCTCATTGGCAACGATGTCAACTTGGCCATCATGGAAGTGCTGTACAACGAGTTCGGTGATCCGAAATACCGTCCGCATCCGCTGTTGCGCAAGATGGTCCGCGCCGGTCTGCTCGGCAGAAAAACCGGCGAAGGTTTCTACAAATACTAATAGATATGCAACTGCGAGACGCGATTGTATCTATACAAAAAAAAGGAAGGCCTCAAAGCCTTCCTTTTTGCTTGTTAACTGACTATTGCCGAATCAATCGCTCGCAGAACGCCCCCAACTCCTCCTTCGACGACCATTCCTTTACGATGAAGAAGCAGCCGTTCTCGATTCCGCACTGGATCAGCCAGTCCTGAATTTCGACACCATCCAAGTAAAGTGCGGCGTGATGGTCTTTAGCTTTTGAGGTGAACTGATACCAAAATTGGCTGGCTTCCGGGGTCAAATAGACAATCATAGGCATGGGTTTGTCGCCTGCTTTGCGGGGTACGCACATCTCAATCCTTTGCACCAAAGGCTTGCCACTCATCATCGCTGAGCTAATGGCCACGGTGTCGGCATCCACTTGCCTGATTTCCAGTTTTCCTTCCGTAGAAAGGTCTTCCGCACCCCGTACATATTCCACATTTTTCCACACCGGTGGCAATCTCAGATGGGAAGCCACAATCATGTAAGCCCAAATGTCTAAACCGACAAACAAGACAATCATGGCGATATGGAACCACTTTTGGGTCCTGTCGAGGCCGGTTTTCTTGTTCGTTGAGGGCTCTGCGGCCTCTATTTGCCAGATGATTTCATCGCAGGGCTTTGTCTTGAAATGGAATTCGACAATTCCCAAAAACAAAGTGGCCACAAGCACCACGCTGAAAATAATGAGGCATGTGCCTAAGTTTGGCAAATGGGTAAGGGTACCGAGGTTCGAAAGAAGAACGCCCATGACAAGGATAAGGACCGGTATCGTGTACAGTACAATAAAGAGGGAAAAGAGTTTCTTGTAACTTCGGGCTTGGTTGGAGAGGGTCAGCAGGTCTTTGTTTTCCATCGTCTTGGTTTGAAGCTTCTGTGTCATCCATAACTCCACGGCAAAACAAACCGCGCAGTAGGATCCCCAAAACAGCATTAATGAGAGGTCGTTGCCTTGATACCATTTGATGCACAGAAACCCGATAATGGCCAGAAGAGGATAAAGGATGATTTGTACTCTGCGGTACCGTTTGTAAAAATCGGTGCTGTGCTTAATGGACGACTTCATCAGCCGGTCGTTGACGATTTCCTGTTGTTCGAAGCGCTCTTTCAGCGTTTCGTATTGGACCTTCAGCTGGTCCAGTTCGGAAAGATTATTGTTGTTTTGATTTTCCATGACGATTTCCTTTCATTCTTTTGTTGACATTTTCACCAGTTTATCCTTGATGCGCAGCAGCCGAACCCCCACATTGTTGGGCTTGATACCGATGATGGCTCCGATTTCGTCGTAGCTGACACCTTCCAACCAAAGCAGAATAAGGCTTCGTTCAATGAGGTCAAGGCGTGAGATGCGGTCGTAAAGTTCGCGGATTTGATGTGTTGACGGATCATCGGCTTCATAAGGGTCAATATCCACTGTCAACGGCACCGACTCGATGCGCCGGCGTTCCTTCTTGTCCTGATTGATGGCTGTGTTGAGAGACACACGGTAAATCCATGTCTTGGCGTCGCTGCGCCCCTCGTAGCTGTCATAACCTTTCCAAAGGCGGATAAGGATTTCCTGAAACAAATCGTCCACCTCGCTCTTGTCATGTGAGAACATGTAGCACACCGTATAGATAGTCCGCTTATGCTGCCGCACCAATTTTTCAAACTGTTGTTCTTTGTCGTTGTTCATAAAAAAATTCTTTTTTGTTGCAACATTCATGTTGTTAGACAACAAAAATACGGAAATATTACATGCGATTTTTTTTCTCAATTATGATGTACCCCTTTCGCAGTGGTCAAGTGTGGAGCTTCGGTTCACACGACACTTGTATCCTGCATCATAACAAAAAAAAGAAGTGATTGAAGTCACTTCCTTTTTTGTTCCGTCGGGGTGACAAGACTCGAACTTGCGGCCTCTACGTCCCGAACGTAGCGCGCTACCAACTGCGCCACACCCCGAAAAAGCGGATGCAAAAATACAAAAAAATTTCGTACTTTTGTCTGCAAATTTTATTTTATGAAATTATCCGTCGTCATCCCCGTTTACAACGAAGAGAAAACCATCCATACTATACTCGATAAAGTATTGGCTGTCAATTTAATAAACAACATTTCCAAAGAGCTGATTTTGGTTGATGACGGTTCCAAAGACCAGTCGGAGAAAGCCATCCAGGACTACATCGCCGCCCATCCCGAAGCGGATATTCGCTACTATAAACAGGAAAAAAACATGGGAAAAGGCGCAGCTCTGCACCGCGGCTTCAATGAGGCTACCGGCGACTATGTCATCGTGCAGGATGCTGACTTGGAGTACGACCCCGAGGAATACAACCTGCTGCTGAAACCCGTGGTAGATGGTTTCGCCGATGTGGTGTACGGTTCTCGCTTCATGGGAGGCAACGCCCATCGCATCCTCTTCTTCTGGCACTCAAGAGGCAACCGCTTCCTCACTTTCCTGTCCAACATGTTCACCAACCTGAACCTCACCGACATGGAGACCTGCTATAAACTGTTCAGGGCAGATATCATCAAGAGCATATACTTCCAGGAGAAGCGTTTCGGCTTCGAGCCCGAAGTGACCGCCAAAATCGCCCGTTTCAAAGGCATCCGCATCTATGAAGTGGGCATCTCCTACTATGGAAGAACCTACGAGGAAGGCAAGAAAATCGGCTGGAAAGACGGCTTCCGCGCCATCCACTGTATCTTGAAATACAATATCTTTTCGAGGAAATACTTGAAATAGGGGTCAGGTATCAGGGGTCAGTGATTAGTGATTATGTGTTAGGGATTATTTCACCACTCCCGACAATTCCACCGACATTTCCATTCTCGAAAAAGCGAACTTTTTTCTGATACTTTTTTCTTGATAAAAAAGTATCAGAAAAATCAAGCCGAAATGAATGCCTTCCACTCTGTCCGCCCTCCTGGAGCGGCGTCCATTCACACCACTGCCGCATCGCATATCGGCATGGCCAACGCTCAGAGAAATTTTTTGTCGAAGTATGCAGAATTATTTTTTTCATTCGAAAAATTAATTGTTATTTTTTTATTTTGCACTTGGAAATAAGTCGTGTGTGGCCGATGTATATGGGTAGCTTGAATTTAAAATTCCATCCTTTACACCTATTCATTTTTTTCTTATATTTGTTGCTTTAAAATAGAAAAATACAAAATATTGAAATATAATGGATTACAATTTTAACGAAGTAGAAAAAAAGTGGCAGCAATACTGGCGCGACAACAAAATCTATAAGGTTGACATAGACCACAACAAGCCCAAGTTCTATGTCTTGGATATGTTTCCCTACCCTTCTGGTGCGGGTCTGCATGTGGGACACCCCCTGGGCTACATCGCCTCCGACATATATGCACGTTACAAACGTCTGAAAGGCTTCAACGTGCTGCATCCCATGGGCTACGACGCCTACGGTCTGCCCGCCGAGCAATACGCCATCCAAACAGGTACCCACCCCGCGGTAACCACCGAGAAGAATATCAACCGCTATCGCGAGCAGATGGACAAAATCGGCTTTTGCTATGATTGGGACCGCGAAGTGCGCACCAGCGACCCGAAGTACTACAAATGGACACAGTGGACTTTCATTCAGCTGTTCAACTCTTTCTATTGCAACAAATGCCAGAAAGCCCGTCCCATCAGCGAGCTGATTGCCGACTTCGAGAAATGCGGCACCGAAGGCCTCAACGTGGCCGAAAGCAAACCGCTGAGCTTCACAGCCGCCGAGTGGAAAGCCATGAGCGAAAAGGAACAGCAAGAAGTGCTGATGAATTACCGTCTGGCCTACCAAGCCGAAGCATTGGTGAATTGGTGCCCCAAATTGGGCACGGTACTCGCCAACGACGAGGTTGTCGATGGTCTGTCCGTGCGTGGCGGCTTCCCTGTGGTACGCAAATCCATGAAACAGTGGCTGCTCCGTATCACCGCCTACGCCGAACGCTTGCTTACTGGACTGGATACTGTGGAATGGAACGAGTCCATCAAAGAAGTGCAGCGCAACTGGATCGGCAAGTCAATGGGTGCCTCCGTCATCTTCAAAGTGGATGGCAAAGACATTGATCTGGAAGTATTTACCACACGTGCTGATACCTTGTTCGGCACCACTTTCATGGTATTGGCTCCCGAACATGAACTGGTTTCAGCCATCACCACTGATGCGCAACGCACCGAAGTGGAGGAATACATCACCCGTACCAAAAACCGCAGCGAACGCGAACGTATGGCTGAAGTCCGTAAGGTGAGCGGCGCATTTACCGGAGCCTACGGCATCAATCCCATCACGGGAGCCAAGCTGCCAATCTGGATTGCCGACTACGTGCTCATGGGATACGGCACTGGCGCCATCATGGCAGTGCCCGGCCACGACAGCCGCGACTTCGCTTTTGCCCGCCATTTCAACCTGCCTATCATTCAAGTGGTGAAGAAACCTGGCACAGAGCCAACCGACCCCGCCACATGGGAAGAGAGCTTTGATGCCAAAGACGGAGAATTGGTCAACTCTGGCTTCCTCAACGGTCTTAGCGTGAAGAAAGCCATCGAGCGCATGATTCAGGAGCTGGAAAAACTGGGCGTAGGTACTGGCAAGACCAACTACCGCCTGCGTGATGCCATTTTCAGCCGTCAGCGTTATTGGGGTGAACCCTTCCCGATTTACTACAAGGACGGTATGCCTTACACTTTGGAAGAATCAAAGCTGCCCCTTGAGCTGCCCTCCATCGACGAATACAAACCCACCGAGACGGGCGAGCCTCCCCTGGCTCGCGCCAAAAACTGGGTCACCGAGGAAGGCTATCCCCTCGAAACCAACACCATGCCCGGCTTTGCTGGCTCCAGCGGCTATTACCTACGCTACCAAGACCCGCATAACGACAAAGAATATATCAGCCGCGAAGCCAATGACTATTGGCAAAACGTGGACCTTTATATCGGCGGTGCCGAACATGCCACTGGTCACCTGATTTACAGCCGCTTCTGGTGCAAGTTCCTGTTTGACATAGGTGTTTCCTGCAAAGAAGAACCCTTCCAGCGCATGATTAACCAAGGTATGATTCAGGGCCGCTCCAGCTTCGCCTACCGTGTCAATTTGGAAAAATTGTGCGAATACGATGTATGGAACATCATCAAGGACAAACGTATGGGCGTGGAATTCATCAAGGACTACAAGGACGGTCGCCGTCAGTTCGACTTTTTCTGTCCCGAAAAAGGCATCCTCATCGAAATCAAACGCATGGGCAGCCTCGAGAAGGTGTCCGAACCATGGGAAGAGTACGCAAAATCGAAGGGCTACAAGCTGCTTTTGGTACCAAACATCGATGTTTTGAATGATTATAGGGATGGAACCCATATCGTCGAGCGGAAAATCAAGGACCTGATTGCGGGGAAGGAAGTTCCCACATTCATTAGTGGCGAAGAGTACAAGCGAGGACCAATTTTTGTCTCCAAAAACATACCCGACCGCGAGTTGTTCAGCGACCCGATGCATGTTGACATCAACATGGTGCGTAATGACATCCTCGACATAGAAGCATGCCGCCAATGGCGCGATGACCTCCACGATGCTCACTTCATCAAGGAGAAAGACAAAGATGGCAACGAAATCTTTGTATGCGGTTCAGAGGTTGAGAAAATGTCCAAGTCCAAATTCAATGTGCAGAACCCCGACGATTTGGTGGAGAAATATGGCGCCGACACTCTGCGTCTCTATGAAATGTTCCTTGGCCCATTGGAGCAGTCCAAGCCCTGGGATGTGCAAGGCATCGAAGGCACCTACCGCTTCGTGCGCAAGTTCTGGAGGCTTTTCCACAACGAGAACAACGAGTTCTGCGTCAGCGGCGAGCCCGCCACCGCTCCCGAACTGAAGAGTCTGCACACGCTCATCAAAAAAGAGGAAGACGGCATCGAAAGCATCTCGTTCAACACCGTGGTTTCCGCCTTCATGATCTGTATCAATGAGCTCACCGACCTCAAGTGCAACAAACGTGAGGTGTTAGAGCCACTGACAATACTGCTTTCTCCGTATGCCCCACATATCGCCGAAGAACTGTGGCACCTGCTTGGTCACGACAGTTCTGTAGTTAACGCTTCATTCCCTGTTTATGACGAAAGTAAGACCGTGGAGAACAGCTTCAACTACCCTGTCAGCTTCAATGGCAAAATGCGTTTCAACATGGAATTGCCAGTCACCATGAGTGCCGAGGAAGTGCAAGCCACCGTGCTCGCCGCACCCGAATCGCAAAAATGGCTTGAAGGCAAGACCCCGAAGAAAGTTATCTTTGTGCCGAAGAAAATTGTGAATATCGTGATTTAATTAGCAAATTAGTTAATTAGCAAATGTGCAAATGATTTTAATGTGCTAATTAGACAATGTGCTAATGTGCCAATTGAATTAGCAAATGTGTTAATTAAACTGAAAGTTGAATTCTAACCCCTAATCACTAACCCCTAATCACTAATCACTGACCACTGAAACCTAACACCTATCATGAAAAAATATCTCTTATCCGCATTCCTGTTCATGAACTTGCTCATGGCTTTTGCGCAGTACCGTAGCGACAGCATCCATGTGGCACATTACGACATAGCCCTGTATATCGATCCATACGCACACACTATCAGTGGAACGACCACACTGCAAGCAGTGCCTAAAATGAACAATTTGAGTCATATCAATCTGGATTTGAGGAATATGACCATTGATTCCATCATGGTAGAACAGGCATTGGCCAGCTACACCTACGTTGGCGACCAACTAAGCATTGCAGCTGGCAGCTATACATTGGGCGACACCTTGGAGCTTGCCATCAGTTACCACGGCGAGCCCTACGGAAACTCATGGGGTGGTTTTACCTTCATCAACAATTACAGTTTCAACATTGGTGTAAGCATGTACGAGCAACCCCATTGTTTCGGACGTGTGTGGTTTCCCTGCATTGATGAATTCACCGACAAATCCACCTACGCATTCCATATCGAAACTTATCCTTACCACAAGGCCATTTGTGGAGGAATTTATCAAGGTGAAACTGAAGGAGAATATGGCACCAAAATCTGGCACTGGCAACTTGACCAGCCCATTCCTACCTATCTGGCTTCGGTGGCGACAGGCTCTTATCAACTGTATGCGGACACTTTCCATGGCATGAATGCCGACATTCCCATTACCGTCTATGGACCTTCATCATACATCAGCAATGCGCCAGCCACCTTTGTCCATCTGCCTGAAATAGCGGCCAATTTCGAGCATTTCTTCGGTCCGCTCCGTTTTCCCCGCATCGGCTATGTTCTGGTCAATTTCACCAGCGGAGCCATGGAACATGCCACAAACATCGCATTACCGCAAGTGGCTGTCAACGGCACCACCGCATACGAATCCACCATTGCGCACGAGCTGTCACACTCGTGGTTCGGCAACCTCATCACCTGCGAAAAAGCCGAAGAAATGTGGATTAACGAAGGTTTTGCCAGCTACAGCGAAGCCTTGACAGACGAGGGTGTCTATTCCAAGGCAAAATATACAGAAACTATTAACAATCAACATTTTGATGTACTGAAAAATCTGTACACACGTGACCATGGCTACTATGCCCTAAACAACGTTCCTCAAGCCTACACCTATGGCATGCACTCTTACGACAAAGGCTCCATCGTGATTCACACCTTGCGCCATTATATGGGTGATTCTCTGTTTTTTGGAGGCATTCAAGCCATGTTGGACCAGTATGCTTTCCAGAACATGAATTCTGAACAAGTATTTGATTTCCTAAGCAATTATAGTGGTATCGATTTGAATGGTTTTTATGAAGGATGGATCAACCAGCCAGGTTTCTTGCACTTCTCCATCGACTCCATCGTGGCAGAAGGCGGCAACCAATATGCTGTTCACCTGCGCCAACGTTTGTTCCATGCCGAGCATTATGCCGATGACAATCGTGTAAACCTCAGCTTCTTTTCCACTGATGGACAGCGTTTCGACTATCATCACGCCCAGTTTTCAGGTGCCATAGGCATAGTCCACATCAACATACCGTTTACTCCACTTTTCGGAGTTGCAGATTATAGCAATGAAATCTGCGATGCCATCATCGACTACAACCATTGCTTCACTTTCACAAGCGGCAAAAACTTTGCTAACGCAAATGTCACCGCCAATGTCACAGCACTGCAAGACTCATCACGTATGAGAGTAGAATACAATCTGGTACATGCAGATCCTTTCAAAGTGCAACCAGATCCTTCATATCGCTTGAACAACCGCTATTGGAGGATCGAGTACACTGGCCAACAAGTACAGGGCAACTTGAAATTCAATTACAACGGCAACAATAACCAGCCTGAACACGAATTGCTGCAAGGGCACACCCCTGACGAGCTAGCACTATTCTACAGACGTGACTGTGCTGATGACTGGCATAGTATTCCCTTCACACGCAGCGGCCAGATGAGCGGAACCATTACAACAGAAAGCCTGATGCCCGGTGAATACACCTTTGGTGTTCCAGGCTCTGATGTCGGCATAAAAGGAACGGAGAAATCTGACATCATCATTTACCCTAACCCCGCCCAAGATCGCTTGTCCATCAGCACAGAACAAGATATTGACAGCATTGTAATATACGACTTCAGTGGCCGGGAAGTAATGCGACAGAACCTCAACAATAAGAATAGCAATATGAATATCAAATCATTAAGCTCCGGCTCCTATCTTGTACAGATTTTCAACAAAGGAAAATTACTCAAAAGCGAGAAACTCATTAAAAACTGAAAATTGGGAACTAAAAACTGAAAACTGCTATCTAAAACCTGAAACCTGAAACCTAACCCCTATTCACTTATCACTACCCCGGCCTCCGGCCACCCCTTCTTAAAGAAGGGGAACTTAGACCTCCCATTAAATCACTAATTGTCAACTGTCAATTATCAACTGTCAACTCCTAACCCCTAAATCCTAACCCCTATGATAAGTTTCTGCATCGGCATTGTCGCCTTAATATTAGGATACTTCATTTACGGCAAATTTGTCGAGAAAATCTTCGGCATTGACGCCAACCGCACCACCCCTGCCTACACCAAGCAAGACGGTGTGGATTATATTCCAATGAAGCCTTGGCGTATCTTTTTGATACAATTCCTTAACATTGCCGGAGTCGGCCCTATTTGTGGAGCCATCATGGGTGCCAAGTTCGGGACAGCATCGTATTTATGGATAGTTTTAGGCTCTATCTTTGCCGGTGCTGTCCACGATTATCTTTCCGGCATGATGTCCATACGCCACGACGGTTGCAGCTTGCCAGAATTGCATGGCAAATACATGGGTAAATATGTCAAGCAGTTCATGCGTGCTTTCATGATTATCCTGATGATCTTAGTAGGAGTTGTATTTGTCAATACTCCAGCCACTTTGCTGAACACACATTTCACTCCCAACTGGAACATCTATATATGGGTAGGTATAATTCTAGCTTATTATCTGATAGCCACGTTGTTACCCATCGACAAGATTATCGGCAAGATATATCCCATCTTCGGTTTTCTCTTATTTGGCATGGCCCTTGCCATCGTTGCCGCTTTCATATATTACCACCCTGCAATTCCAGAATTGTGGGATGGATTGTCCAATCCTGAATATACAAGCAAGAATCCCATTTTCCCGATGATGTTCATCTCTATTGCCTGCGGTGCCATTTCCGGCTTCCATGCCACGCAGTCACCACTGATGGCACGCTGCATGACCAATGAGAAACAGGGACGGCCGATTTTCTACGGTGCCATGATTTCCGAAGGTATTGTAGCATTGATATGGGCAGCAGCCGCATCCTATTTCTTTGGCCCCGAAAGCCCTGTACAAACAGAAGGCTTAGGTGGTCCCGCTATGGTAGGCCTTATCGCCAATACCTGGTTCACCCCTGTCATCTGCGTCATCACCATTTTGGGTGTCATCAGCGCTTCCGTCACCTCCGGTGATACCGCCCTGCGCTCCGCCCGACTGATAGTGGCCGACTTCCTCCATGTTGAACAGAAGAAAATCAGCAACCGGCTTTTCATCGCCATCCCTCTTTTCCTGGTGACAGGAGCTCTTTTAATATTTAGTCTCACCAATAAAGACGGTTTTGAAATCATCTGGCGTTATTTCGGCTGGGCAAACCAGTTGCTGTCGGTCTTCACGCTGTGGAGCATCACCATTTTCCTTGCCTTAGAGAAACGGGGAACTTCTCCCTACGGATTCATTCTGACCTTAATTCCCGCCTTGTTCATGACCCTGGTGTGTTCCACCTTTATCCTAATTGTAAAAGGGTTTGGCTTCGGCCTGTCTCAGCCATGGGCTTACGGCATTGCCAGTGTCATCACCTTGGGATGTCTGATAGGATTTATCATCTGGCTAAGGAAAACATCGTCCAAACAGCTTAAAGAATGTAATAATTAATAACATTATCACAATTGTACATAAACAATTTTGTCAATTAACGAATTAACCAATTTGCTAATTACAAACGTCCTTCCTCCTGGTAGCTGTAGTAACTGTTGCGGGAAATGACAACATGGTCGGTCACGTGGATATTCAAAAGCCGCGCCGCCTCGCAAAGCTGACGTGTCAACTGGTCGTCCATCCTGCTGGGCACAACATCGCCTGACGGATGGTTATGACACAGAATCAAACTGGTGGCCGACAATTCCAGTGCCTGTTTCAAAATCAAGCGTACATCCACAGCTGTCATCGTCAATCCGCCTTGGCTCACCCTGTCCGCTTTTATCAAGGCCGAAGCCTGGTTCAGATAAAGCACCCAAAATTCCTCATATCCCAAATGACCGTTACGCGGAAGCATGTACTCATATATATCCGCGGGAGACTGCATCCTGCGCTGTTCTTCCACCTTCTCCGCACGCACCCGCCGTCCTAACTCAAAAGCCACCAGAAGGGTGACCGCCTTGGTCTGCCCAATGCCATGAATCTGCTGCAAATCGCGCAGCGACCACTCCGACAAGCGATTAAGTCGATTGTCACTCATCGACAGGACCCGCTTGGCCAGATCGACAACGGTCTCCTGACGGGTACCACTACGCAAAAGTATAGCTATCAGTTCCGCATCAGTCAGAGTCGATAGACCCTGAGCCACGCATTTCTCACGCGGCCGGTCCGCCACGCTCCAATCCTTAAGATTCAGTTTGTCGGTTTGCATGTTAGATGTGTAGGAGGTTAGACGGTAAGACGGTAAACGTGGAGATGGTAAGGCATGATGACATGGGAAAGGTTAGGAAGGTTAGAAAGTGAGACATTCTTACAAATTCCAAAGACAAGATAATGCGGACGCATGCGATGAGTCCCTATATGCGGCTGCCACAATGTGACAGCCCTACCACCCCAACATTAGTACACCCGTTGGGGAATCTTCACTCTTTCGCACAGTGACTCAATCAAAAGGGAATTTACACTGTCTGCTCTCTCTTGAGTAGGTAAGGAAGCATAATCTGGTCAAGGCCCTTGGTGATGTCGGCAGGAATCATATCAATCTGATACTGACCACATTTCAATGTCAACTCTTTAAAGAAATCACCAATAGCCTGCTTATAGTACTCTCGAATCGAATTGGAGTGCAACTTTATTTCCGACCCCGTTTCCATATCCACGAAACGATACAAACGATTGTCGAAACCAAAATCCTCCTCCATTTTTTTATGGTAAGTGTGGAACAACATCACCTCGTTCTTGTTGTGCTTGAGATGGCCCAATGCCAACATCAACTCGTCCAGATTAGCATCCGTTTCAAACATGTCGCTAAATATGATTACCATGGAACGCTTGTTAATCTGTTCCGCAATTCTATGCAATGTATCTGTCACCCTTGAACGACGCTGCACTTCTGTTGAGATGGGCTGGATAATCTTCTCCAACTCCCTATAAATCATCTTGAAATGACTATCCCCTCCCCTCGCCGAAGTATGCAATTCCAGTTTATCTGAAAACACACTCAGGCCTACGGCATCACGCTGGTTCTTAAATATTTGCATCAAAGCCGCAGCCGCGTATGCGGAAAAAAGAATCTTGTTCGGCTCAGCCAGAGTATATTTTTCTTGGATAGGAAAATACATGGAAGATGAATTGTCGATAATGATATGACAGCGCAAATTCGTTTCCTCCTCATAACGCTTCACAAACAATTTATCTGTCTTGGCATACAGTTTCCAATCGATATGCTTGGTAGGTTCTCCCGGATTATACTGCCGATGCTCTGCAAATTCCACTGAAAAACCATGTAACGGACTTTTATGCAAACCCGTAATAAAACCAGTAACCACCTGTTTGGCAATCAGTTCAAGATTGTCATACTGGGTAAATTGTGTATAGTCTATCTGATAAGTCATCTTCCAAATTTTTTGAATTGCAAATTTACATGAATTTCCTGAATTATACACAGACAAATAATTTTTTTGCAGGGACGAACCGCATGCGTCTGAAAAAAAAAGAGGAAAGAATTTAATTAGCAAAATAGTTAATGTGATAGTTATTTTTGGCAAAGGCATTATTCTTGAGTGAGAAACTGCTGAAAGTCGTGAAGAAAAGTGTCAGAAATTTCATAGCGATCGTAATTTGTGGTGAAAATATCCTCTGTCGCATAAATACCCACAAAACCGAAATTTCTCTTCCAAAGGAAAATGGCCGGATATGAATCAAGCCTTCGCAAAGATGAATAGTCCTCATTCTCAATATCATACAAAGGGATGTAAAAACGTGGAACCAGTTCTGACATGCTCTGCAACTGCTGCCGACGGGCAAGATAACTGTCTTGTTTCCCCATCTGGACCGCGACGCAAAGCCGAGAAGTATCAAGCGATGACAAGAAGAGAAGGAGTTGCTTCTGACATGCGGAGCACTGCGGCTGCCGGCTCACCAACAAAATCACCTTGTCATGAGGCAAATCGGACATTGTTACTCTATTATTATCATAATCGTAAAAAAACATGTCATTTTTCACTGTCTGAACCCGTATTTTCACTATAGGATCATGTTTTTTGTACCATAAATCTTTATAGTGCCGGTACCAGATAACACTTTCCCCTTCAAACAATTCCTCCTCTGGAGCCTGTATCAATTGTATCAACTGATTTTGATAGGGATAAAGCAACAAATTGTCCGTACTCAGATGATAAGACACGGGGAACAGCCCATCTTTATACAGAGTTCCCGTATCGGCCACGGCCAAGGTGGAGAAATCCTGCTGCCAACATGTACCTGTCTTTCGCAAACGCAACACCGCCATCTGTCGCTGCCGATTTTCATCGCCAAGATTGACAGAAAGCAACAGCAGTGAGTCACTGAGTGGATCCACGGCTTTCGCGAAAGAGAACCGCCGGTATCCACACTGAAGGGCATGATAAATCCGTTCTGTTCCGTAGGGCAATGAACGCAAACGTGAAAGCAACTCTTC